>CAZPCF010000080.1:0-7868 GCA_964585045.1 uncultured bacterium | reverse complement strand
GTAGACGAGCACTTCATCATTAGGCGGGAGGACTTCCCCGACGGTATTGCATCCGGCGAGACCCAAACCGAGGATCAAGATAAGAACAAACCTTGAAAAAAAATTCATGGCATCTCCTCTTAAAATTTTCCGGTCATGCGCACGAACGGCCCGTTAGTTTTAAAATTGTTCGTGCTACGCAGATCATCGCTGAAGTCGGTAAAATTATACCCCACTCCAAGCCGGACGTATTCATAAAATTCGCGATCCACTTCGACCAGCGCACCTTGCTTCAGGGTATCCAGCGTGGATGACTGCATCAGGACCCGGTACTCCAGAGCCAGGTCCCATTTGCGAGTCACGTGAAAATTGATGCGATTCGCGGAAAGGAACGTATTGACGGAGATCGTGTCGCCCGCAGAAGTGCTGACCGTGGAACGTTTGAAAGCTAATTTCTCGACAAGCCCGAAGTAGCGGTTCAAGTCATAAGCTATATCGGTCGCGAGAATATGGGCCGATTGGTCGAACTGAAAACCGCCATAATAACTGTTATCGTATTGCTGGTCAGCCCCGAGGTCCTTCAAGTAAGTGTAGCGTGCCAGCAAATTCAGCTTATCATTTTTGATGGGTCGGTAGGCAAACCCTGTGCTGCATTCCACAAAAGTCGCGGGGTTGTTGCCCGGATCGTACTGGCGGGTATTTCCATAATTGAAGTAGGAAAGAAAACCCAGGTCTTCTGTGATCTGGTAACTCAGGGAGTTACGCGTGACGATCTGCCCCATCTTCGGAGAATCCTGGTCGCGGCGCAATTCCCAATAGGTCCGCGCCCGGAATTTCTTGCCGTCCGCATAAGCCAAATTGACACCGGCCGTGTTGAAATCGCTGGCGCGGGTAAGTGAATCCTGGGCCGCCTGATCAAGTAAGGTCATGCTAAAACCTTGCAAATGACGGCGCTCGTACTTGGCTCCGTAATCCCAATGGTCCCCCGCTTTTCCTTCGTAACCTAAAATGTCCGCAAAACCGTCGGTGCCTTGATAGGAGGAATATTCGCGCTCGGAATACAGGCGCGACTTTTCGGTGAGTGCGAACGAATTTCCGATAGCGGTCGAGAGCGTTCTGTCCCCGATCCCGCGATCGATGGAGCGGATGTTCGCGTAGCTACGGGCGCCATTCCCATGCTGGCGTTCAAACCCGAAATAGGTCGAATCCCCAAGAGGACCGATCATCTCTTCCAGATAAGCAAAAAGATTGTTCACGATCTCACAACGGACGCCTCCGCCGAACTGCTGGTCGTTTTTCCCTCCGATCGCGGTTTGGACTTTAATGTACGGAAGCAAGCGCTCATTGATGTGATAGCCCAACTTGCCCGTCACCCCGTTTTTGAAAGGGATCTGGTTCGCCAGGGCCGGCACCAAATCCGCGGTGTTTTCGACCGAATCCAGATTGCGGTTCTGATATTCCAGTTCCGCGAGATATTTCCCGTCATCGTAAACGATTTGCGCGGTCTGGGTCTCGAGCGCATCGAATGGCGCCTGGGTGCCTGTAACATCCAGCGGCATCAACTGACTGAGGACCGCGTTGTGATCAAAACGGTACCGGACGGCCAGACTGTTCGTGAGCTTGTACTGTGCGGCCACGCCATATTTTTCAAGGCCTTCCTGGTCCCGCATATAGCTGTTCGAAAAACCGGGATTCACGCCCTGGACATAACCGCTCGTTTCCAGACCTCTGACAGGTTCAGAAGAGGCTTTGATAAGATAAGCGTCTTCCTGGGGTCCCGTGTGCCTTCCGTGTAAAGGACTAAGGTCCGCATAACTGATCCCACCGTCGTATGAGATCGAGGTTTCCATCTGCTGGTTGATCGTTCTGGCGTATTCCGCCGTGACTTTGGTATTGCGCCCGAATTTGAACATGGCATCAACACCGACCATATCGTAATCAGAACCAGCGCGTTTTTCCTCAACCCCGGTCGCGCCGATCCTCACATGGTCGCCCATCCATGTGTAAGCCCGAATGCCTTGGTTCGGGATCGAATCCACCGAAGAGCTGGGGTCGTATTCATAGTCGATGATCAAATACACCGGATCCCCGTCGAGAATGTCGGTTGAAGTTAGAGTATCGGCTGCGGCCATCGAGGAAAGCGGCCGGGAAAGAAGGATGCGCCCTTCCCCGTAATTGATCTCATAATCCGTACCTTCCTGAAGGTCATAACTGGATACCGTCATATTCTGGATATTGTCGCGGATCTCGACCCGGATCTTTTCGCTGCCTTCGATGATGTTACGGTTGCGCGTATAAAAAAGCGAACCGCCCGTAGCATAAAGTTCATTGTGGTCCGCCCGGTGGTCGGATTTCGCATAAAAAACCTTGAACCCGCGCTTCGGATCACCGTAGACCGTGCTCGAAACCGTATCAAAATTGACCTTCAACCCGGAAAGTGTACGATTGTATGTGGCAAGCTCCGTATCCGTGAACTCGGTCTTGAAGCTTCCCCATTGGGCATAAGAGCGGTCCATTTCAACAAGCACGAAAAGCCGTTGGGCGGTATCCTTCGCCTGATAATCGCGCGTCGAATTGTCTCCGTAGATCGGATAGTAATCGTTCGGATTGAGGTTCGTAAAGAGCGCGGACTGTCTGTCGGAGGTGTCGTATTTTGCCTTTACGAGGAACTTGCCCTTGAGTTTGCCTTTCAAAAAGAAAGAAAAACGTCCCTGTTCCTGGAACCCGTCGCGATAAACTTCCGAATCCGCGGCCTCCATGGCACCACTCGCCCAGTTTTGCCCAAATTGTTCTTCTCCTAAAGCCACCATAAAGAACATGCTGTCTTTGACTTTGACCTTCTTGTTGAAGCTCGTGGTCTCACCCTCCGGCGTCGTGGCCGAGATCGTTATGTTGTATTCGCCCGGTTCCACGAAGAATTCCTTCTGGAACATGCCGCTTTCCCCATCCACGGTCACAGGGGTATCATTGATCATGATCTTGTTTTTGAGCTGGGTCTTGCCCTGAACGCGGACCACAGGTTTCGCCGTAAGCGGAATACTCTGTTTGCCATCTTTAAAGAGATTGAAATCTCCGATCGGAGGGATCTCAGGATGGTAGTTCGGGCTTGCCTTCGGGTCCTGTTTGTTCATCACCTCAAAAAATTTAAGCGCAGTCCAGTCCTCGCGGTTCTTCGCATCACGGACTTTGAACTGGTAAGAATAAATACCCGGTTTGATCAAAAGGCCCGATTCCGTGATCCCGGACCAAGTGACTTCCGGAGGCGGCTGCGCGACCCCGTAGCCGGTCCACACCGGCTGGCCCATTTCATCACGGACTTCCACGGTCCATTTTTTGATGAATTTCCCATAATTATTGTCGAACGTGAACACAGGGTCCTTTTCTAGGACCCCGACCCCGAGTTTCACGACATTGGGGGATATCTGGATATCCAGGGTCGGCCGCGAAACATCCACACCCTGAGTGACCATCACCTGCAGATCTTTCTGAAAATTCTCAGGGATCTCGGACGGCGGCAACAACACCGCGAAGTTCGCCTTGTTCATGATGCCCGGCGTGGTCTTCACAAGATAGGCTTCTTCAGTGATGAATTTCGTTCCGTCGGGCAGGCTGTGCCCGTCGATCTTCACCACGTGCCGGCCCGGACTCACGCCCGGTATGTGATAGAGACCGTTTTCATCGGTCAAAATGCCGATACCTTCTTCGGTATAAAGCCGGACCCAAGGAACCCCTTCTTCCCCCTTGTCCTGAACGGTGTTCTGATTGAGATCGTTAAAAACCTTTCCGATGATCGTTCCCTGCTCGAAAACCGGATCGCCCTGTACCACGAATTTTACGCTCGCGGTTGACGAGAGAGGGCCCGGCCCCACAATGATGAATTCCATGGAATATTCTTTTCCAAGCTGGACCCCGCTCGTGACAAGCATCACAAAATTTGTGGAAAATACCGCCCCCGGGGCCATGGTCCCGACGGGAATGATCAAGGACCCTTCGCGGTAGCTGGCTTGTTGTCCATTTACGCGTATCGACTTTGCCGCATAATCAAAACCGTGCGGAACCGTGGCTCTCAGTTCAACTCCCGTCAAAGTGTTCCCGGAAGCATTGGTATAGCTTGCGTTGATACCGACCGCGTCGCCGGGCGCCACGCGACTTTTGGACGCTGACACGGTCAACTTCTCCGGATTTATTTCTCCATTCACCTCGCTAAAATAAACATTCCCATAGGTCCCGGAACCCCCGGAAATTCCATCCGCCTTGAGGGTAAACACGACTCTTTCTGTTCCGGCTGGCGCGACCGCTTGGGCAGTAAATGTAGTCCATGTCCCTGGGACAGCTGTATTTATTTTAATTCCGCTAGTTGTTTGGGTAGAGATTAAAACGTCCGATTTAGTTTTGAACTCAATATTGATAGAAGCGCCTACAGCCTCGGCGGCTTTAATATCTGCCTGGGCTTTGGCCGAAAGGGTTACAAAATCCCCTGCTTCCACATGATCATTCAATTGAAAAGTATAAGAGTTTCTGTAAAAATTAGGGACAGGAAGAGGGGTTGAATAATACGCCTTCAAATGCAGTGCATAACCACTGGGGGACGTGGCGTAACCACCGGGCATAGCTGCATTGGCCACGCGTTCCGGTAAAAAAACGCATCCAGCTGGCCATGCTCCCGGAACAGCTCCAGTACAAGGATTATCAAAGTTCTGCTGCCAATTATTTTCCGTTCCGTTTCCAAGGGGTTGGCTGAAGTCGCTATTCCCAAGAACATTCGCGAAGGCAAACGGCACATTGAAGATCATAAGACAAACCAACAGACAAACGAGCGGAAGGAGGGCTTTTTTTCTGCCGTTGTTTTTTTGTTTTTTGGGAGATCGAACGTTCATAAAAGCCATGTTGTTCTGGTTAAAAACGCCGGCTCGAGAACTTGACGCCGACCCGGAAATCGTAATTGGGGACAACCCCTGGCTCCCCCTGCGCCTTCACGCGCTGGGCGCCGCCGATCCCGTCATACTCCGCAAAGACCGCGGTCTTGGAAAGCCACTCATTCTCTTTCCACCGGTAGTCCATGAAAGGCATCCAGCGCAACCCTGCCGCTACAAAGAATTGATTCTGATACCAGTACGAGAATTGGGCGTTATTGACATGCTCGAAACGCATGTACGGCATGAGAATGATCTGATCGCTGATGCAATTATGAGGGATCGGAATGCCGGGGAGCTTGATGCCCAGGGTGACCGTGGAGTTCGCGATAAACGCGTTAAAACTCTTGTCGGAGCCAAAGCCTGTTTTTGAGACATAGTAATTGCCGAAGTACTCGCCCCAGACATACTGGCGGAGATAATCCGTGAATTTTTCGGGCTTGGCCTCATCGAGCGGCCGCAATTCCGTGCCCCATTCGTAGTAACACTGAACGCCCCAGATGAGATCGTAATCTTTACTGCCCGTGATATCATTTTTGATGTTGTAGCGATTGCCATACTTGATATAAAAACGGTAATTGCGCATCCATTCCAGGATCGGGATCCCCCCGAACGGTTGAAAATTCAAAAGCCAGGGGTTGCGGGCAAGCGGCCGCCACTCCAAACCCGCGAAGAGCTGTAAATTGCTGGCGTAGTCCGCGGAATCGGATTGTAAGGCGATCGTTTCTTCGATAAAGGGATCGATGTTATGCAGAGGAAAACGGATCCCGCTGAAGACCAAACGGTTGGTCCAGTAACCGACCTGCGTGTCGAAGTGGTTCGATGCAAGATTGGTCAGGCGCCAGCTGGTCTCCCCGAAGGACTGCCAAGTGATCGGCGTACCGCAAGGCGTTCCCTGAAGAACCCCGTACATCTTTTCACCGATGCCCAGCTGGTCGGTGAATTTGAGGATAAGCTCTTCTTCCTTTTTGAATTGCGCGGGTGTTTTGACCTCGATGGATTTTTCCGCTTCAGGCACATAGATCGGCGCGGAGCGCACGGCCTCGGCAAAATTACCGCCTTGGAGTTCCACATTCGTCTTGCTCGCAATGATCGCGGTCATAGCCTCTTCAGATGAAACGAACGCCCTGTCCCCAACCCAGTAAAGTTCCGTAGTCTTGCCGTCCGCGTGCGGGACAGGGAGTTGGCGTATCTCGACGCCTTCAAAAATGGCGATCTTGACGTTCTTCTTGATGTAATCGTCGATGTCTTTCATATTTTTAAGACCGGAAAGATGGCGGGACTTCACGGCTCCGCCGCCGAAATTCGTCACGATAGAAAATTCGGCGTCCTTTTCGCGCGAGTGGCTCTTGAGGACCGGGAACCCGCGGATCTCGTTCATCCTATGATCGAGCTTCTGAGGGGCTGGGGCATAAAAATGTTCGGCAAAAAGGTTGACGTCGGGTTTGACTTCAGCCACAGGCTGGGAGGCCAGTTTTATTTCGGCGGCCGGAGGGATCGCGGATCCCGTCTCAACAGCAGCGCTCATCACGGGCTTTGTTTCCACGACTGGATCGGTGGTAGGCTTAATCTCCGCCGCGGGATCAGCCGCGGGCTTTGCCTTAACGGTTAGACTGATCGCGGGCTTTGCTTCCGCGACTGGGTTGACGGCAGGCCTGATTTCAGCAGTAGGATCAGCCGCGGGTTTTTCTTCAACGGTTGGAGTATTTTCTAGGGCAAAAGAGGGGAAAGCTACGGACAGAAAAAGAGCGATGAAGAATATTAAAAAGTTTTTAATTCTCATCGTCGATAAGGTTTTTCTTTTTGTTGTAACACATTGAAAAACTTAAGGAAAGGACATGCTAGGCCATGCCGAGCACATTTTGCATATGATAAAGACCTTGCTTCTTTTTCGCAAGGAATTTTGCCGCCAAGAGAGCTCCCCGGGCGAAGGCTTCACGCGAGGAGGCTTTGTGGACCAATTCGATCCGTTCTCCGTCTCCGAAAAAGGATACTGTATGGTCCCCCACAACATCCCCGCCCCGGAGCGAGAGCACCCCGATCTTGCCCTTTTCGCGGGCGCCGGTCTCACCTTCGCGTCCGTAGACCACATCCTTTTTGATGTCACGGCCCCGGACCCCAAGCAGGATCTCCAGGAGTTTCATGGCGGTACCGCTTGGCGCGTCTTTCTTCATCCGGTGATGGATCTCCATGATCTCAAGGTCATAGCTCTCATCCAGCACTTTCCCCGCGATCGCGGCCAGCTTAAAAAGCAGGTTCACGCCCACGCTCATATTGGGGGACTGCACGATCGGGATCTTACGGGAAGCATCTTTGATCTGTTGGAGCATGGAAGCCGGGATCCCCGTAGTTCCGATCACACATGCTGTACGCATTTTTACGGCAGCTTTGAGGTTCTCCTGAAGAGCTGAGAAATGGCTGAAATCGATCAGGACATCCGCATGCCTCATGGCGGCGGTTGCATCCTGCGTTATTTTCACGCCCATCAGGTCCCGGCCGATGATCGGCCCGAGATCCTGGCCTAAAGCGGCATGCCCGCGTTGTTCAAGCCCCCCCACGATCTTAAATGCCTTGTCCCGGCTTGCCAGCTGAAGAATGGTCTTCCCCATCCGTCCCGCAGCGCCCGCCATTACGAGCTTGATCATTTTCCGACTCCCAGTTTTCTGAGGACTTCCGCGAGCTTCTTCTCGTTCTCCGGTCTCATTCCACAAAGCGGCATCCGGAGTTCCGGTTTGATCATGCCCATCATTCCGAGCGCCGTTTTCACGGGGATCGGGTTCGTCTCAATAAAGACAGTTTTAGAGATCGGGTAAAGCGTCTTGTGGATCGAACGCGCCTCCTCCATGTTCCCGTTCAAAGCCGCCGAGACCATCCCTTTTACAAGTCTTGGTGCAATGTTCGCGACCACTGAGATCACACCGCGCGCGCCGATCGCGATCAAGGGAAAATTCAGAGAATCCTCTCCCGAGAGGACCG
>CAZPCF010000079.1:0-8054 GCA_964585045.1 uncultured bacterium | reverse complement strand
GACTTGCGGATCGTCTCAAAATTTGTGAGCATCCCGCCAAGCCAGCGCTGGTTCACATACGGCATCCCGCATGCTTCCGCGGCTTCTTTGAGGGGGATCTGCGCCTGTTTCTTAGTGCCGACAAAGAGAACGTCTTTCCCTTCGGCGGCAAGATTTTTGAGGAATAGAAGGGCTTTTTCGAGACAACCGAGGGTCAGCTCAAGGTTGATAATATAAATACCGTTACGCTCCCCGAAGATGTACTTTTTCATCTTGGGATTCCAACGCTGTGTCTGATGTCCGAAGTGGACACCCGCTTCAAGTAACTGCTTGATCGTGATAGGGGTCAAAACTTCCTCCAAGGGTGTTAAAACGAAGCATGATGGAACTATCGCACTTGAGCGCCGGGAAATTCCGGAGGGATCAGTATTGTCACCCTCCCTTTCCCTTCGGCTCGGAGGGTCCATCATTTTCCAACCTGCAGATAAAACAGAGCGGGCTTAAAGCGGCTTGAAGAACTCCAAGTGCTGATGGCCTCTTAAGTTGGCGCGCCATTATACCCAAAAAACTTTGCCCAACAAGTTTTTTTTAAAACTATAGCTCATAGCTTAAAGCCTATAGCCAAAGCATAAAACCAGAGCATTGATATCTGAGCTATGAGCTACAGGCTATTGGCTATGGTCGATAGTCTATTTCGGCGGCTGGGTCAGATTCCCGGGAGAGAGGATGCAGGCAAGTTCTTTCCCTTTCAGAAGTCCTTTAGAGAGGACGACTTGGCGCAGGGTCTGGCCGCTCTGGATGGCGTCTTTCACACACTCGGCGGCCTTGGAATAACCAATGTAGGGATTGAGCGCGGCGGCAATGCCGAAACTCTTTTCCGCATGTTCGCGGCATTTCTTCTTATCAGCCTTGATCCCCCGGATACATTTTTTCGCCAGGAGCCGCACCGTGTTCTTGAGGATCTCAAAAGACTGCAGGAGATTATGGATGATCACGGGCCGCATGACGTTCAACTCACACTCCCCGCTCGCCGCCGCAAACGCGATCGCCGTATCGTTACCGATCACCTGATAACCCACCTGCGCCGCCACCTCCGGGATCACGGGATTCACTTTGCCAGGCATGATCGAAGAACCGGGCTGCAACGCCGGCAAACGGATCTCGCCGAACCCGGTATTCGGGCCCGAACTGAGAAGCCTGAGATCGTTCGCGATCTGGATCAAGGAAAGGGAATAATCCCGGAGAGTACCGGAAACGGCTGCGAAATCCGCGTCATTTTGCATCACTGAAAAAAGGTTCCGCGCGCTTTTGACAGGAAACCCTGTCAGCTTTTTTAAGTTCCCGACGACCGCTTTCGTGTACCGGAGCGAAGTATTGAGCCCTGTCCCGACCGCCGAGCCTCCGATCCCAAGGTCGAGGAGCCCTGCCACCATCAGTACAACGCGCCCTCTCGCCTTTTGAAGCTGGTACGCCCATCCCCCGAACTCCTGCCCCAATGTCACGGGAGCTGCGTCCTGAAGATGCGTCCGCCCCGCCTTGATGATCGATGAAAATTCCCGTGCTTTCTTGTTCAAGGCATCCTCAAGATCCCTTGATGCCACCATGAAATCTTCTGTGATCTTGAGGACCGCAAGCCGCAAAGCCGTAGGGATCACATCATTGGTGGATTGTCCCATATTCACATGGTCGTGGGAATGAAGATGATCGTGGTCGCCTTTTTCCCGGCCCAGGATCTCGAGGGCCCGGTTCGTGATGATCTCGTTCGTGTTCATGTGGACCGAGACCCCGGCGCCCGATTGCAGCGCGTCGGTCACAAATTCTTTGTCATGAATTCCGGCCATCATTTCATCGCAAGCTTTGATGATGGCCCCTGCGCGCCGGGTGTCCAAACGCCCAAGCGAACGGTTCGAGAGGGCGCACGCTTTTTTGATCACGGCAAGCGCCCAAATAAAACAGGGGTGAAAACCCAGTCCCGAGACCGGAAAATTCTCGAGCGCACGCACCGTTTCGATGCCGTAATAGGCCCCCGCGGGAACGGGCCTTGTGCCAAGAGAATCCTTTTCGATTCGTGTCTTCTGTTTTTTTACCCCGTTAGAGATCGAGGCGACACTCCCTCTGTTTTTTGCTTCTCGAATGAAAGTTGAATTTTTCATGATAACCTCACCACCCATTTTGGGAACATGCTTTAACGCCCCTTATCTCTAACGGGGTTCATGACACAGCTCCTGTTTCGGCGCTTAGACTGCCATAATGTTGGTTGATCGCGATCGCGACCGCATCAGGCGTGCAAAGCACCTTCTGGATCCCTGAAATCCTGGCGATCTCCGCGATCTCGGCATCCGGCAATACAGCGCACGGATCGCTGATCCCAACGACCAGCGTATCGTCCTGCGTTCCGATCGGGACAAATCCGTATTTTACCGCCACGCTCTCCGGAACCCGCTCGACCGCTTGGGGATCGATAAAAACATGAGCCAGATCCACAAAGGGCATCGCGTGTCTTTCGGCCAGCGCTTTAAAGAGCAGGAATCTTGGGACATACTGTTTCCGGATCAGCACCTCACCCACGAGCTCACGGGTCCGCTTCTGCTCGCTCAGAGCGTCTTCAAGCTGTCTCCAGTCGATCAGTTTTTTCTGGATCAGGATCTCGCCAATATGCCAGGGTTTCATCAAGAGCCCCTATTGTACGAATTCATGCCGCACGCGCAAGATGAAGATTGGAGAAGATCTGTCGAGTCGCGAGCGATTGGTTCAAGGTGTAGAAATGAAGACCGGGTGCGCCGCCCCGGAGGAGTTCCTCGCATTGGCGCGTAGCGTACTCCACCCCGAATTTTATGATCGAGACCTGATCCTCCCCGAAACGGGCGATCGCTTCACGGATCTTTTGGGGGATCTCGGCCCCGCACATCCGCGAGAACTTCTCGATCTGGGGCCCATGCGTGACCGGCATGATCCCCGGGACGATCGGGACCCCGATGCCGATCTTGCGAGCGCGCTTTACAAAATCAAAGTAGTGATGGTTGTCAAAAAAAAGCTGCGTCACCACGGAGTCCGCGCCCTCGTCGACTTTCTGTTTGAGATGCTCGAGATCTTTGGACTTGTTCCTGCATTCCGGATGACCTTCCGGATACCCGGCCACACTCAGATCGAACGCTTTGCCGAGTTGGGGATGTTGACGGATGAACCGCACGAGTTCTGCGGCGTAGTGAAAACCATCCGGCGGGGCCTTGAACTGCATCTCGCCCTGCGGCGGATCGCCCCGGAGCGCAACAATATTCTCGATGCCTTTGGCGTGGAGCGTCGTGAGGATCCGTTCGATCTCTCCACGGCTGTGAGCCACACAAGTCAAATGTGCCGCGACCTCCAGACCGATCCTGTGTTTGATCCCTTCCACGATGCGCAGAGTATTCGCCTGCGTGTTCCCCATCGCCCCGTAAGTCACCGACACAAAAGAGGGTGCGAGTTTTTTCAGGTCCGTCACGGTCTGAAAAAGCTTCGTTTCCCCTTCCGCAGTCTTGGGCGGAAAGAACTCGAATGAGATCGCGTGTTTTTGTTTTTTATAAATTTCAGATATCTTCATAAAAGGAGGCCCTACGATTTTTTACTCAAAGCCTCTTTCACCTTGGCAAGAAGCTCTTTCGGAAGAAATGGCTTGAAGATACAGTCCGCGGCCCCGCGCATCTGAGCCTCTCCGACTTTCACTTTAATGACGTCGGCCGTGAACATGATCACGGGAATATGCTTCGTGACCGGATCTTTTTTTAAACGATCGAGCACCTCCCCACCGTCCATCTCAGGCATCACATAGTCCAGAAGTACAAGGTCGGGAATTTCTTTTTGGGCTCTTTTCAGCCCCTTCTCGCCTGACGGGGCCGTGATTACATCATAACCATTCGCCTTGAGCCGGGCGGCGGAAACCAAAAGAATTTGCGGTTCATCATCGATAATGAGTATTTTTTCCATGGAGTACTCCAAGCCACTCTTGTTATGCGTAGATCCTGTCGAGGATCTCTTCCAGGGTTTTCGCCTCTTCGGGAAAACAAACCACACTGCTATGGAGCTCGATCCCGGGATTTTTTTGTCCCCGGATCAGATAATCGTCAAGGATCTGGGAAATGCGCCCTAAGGCAATAAATGCGCTCTCCCGGGGAGTGTCCGGCAAAAGAACCATGATCGCTTTTGTGTCCTTGATCGCGACGTCGACCACACGCCGAAGGGCGTCATTGATGATCTTCTCCATTTCGAGCACAACCCGCTCCACCCGTTGCACACCTAAGTTCTTTTCCAAGGTCTCGAAATCCAAAATATCAAAAATGATGATCGACAGATGGCTCCCCTTTTCCACGCACCGGCTCATGGCTTGACTGACTGCGTCTTTAAAAAGATCCCGGTGGGTATATTGGGGAAGGAGGAAGGTCGCGGTCGTCCCTTTCGATGGAGCGCTTTCGATCTTTATGCTCCCGTGGTGAAGTTCGACCAGTTTCTTGCAAATAGAAAGCCCCAGACCGGTTCCGCGGGCACCAGGACCTATTTCGCGTTCGAATTGACTAAAATGCTGGAAGGCATGGGGAAGGTCCCTTGCGGAGATCCCTCTCCCCGTGTCCGAGACCTTGCATTCCACAAAACCACCCCGGACACGGAGCTGGACCTTGATGTGCCCTTCGTCCGTGAACTTTAGCGCGTTATTGACTAAATGGGTCAAGATTTGTACGATCTTGTCGCGATCGATATAGATCTCGATCGTCTCGGGCACAAAGTCCGTGAGGATCTCGAGCTTTTTTCGTCTTACGATGATCTTGAAATTTTCCACCACCTCCCGGACCACCACGGCCAGATCACAAAGCCTGCGATGGAGGCGAATCTGCCCTGCCTCCAGCCTTGAAATATCCAAAAGCCCTTCGATGATCCGGCCTAAACGATCCGAGTTCTGCAGCACCATTTCTAAAAGGGCTTTTTGATCGTCCGGCACCGGCCCCAAAAGTTCGTCCCGTATCTGGGAGACGCCTTCACGAACAACGGTAAGAGGCGTTCTGAGTTCATGGGAAACGGTACTGATGAATTCGTCTTTCAACTGCTCATAGTGCGTATACCGGGATTCATCATGAAAAATACCGGAAAGGGCGAAAGGTTTTCCGTGATGCAGGAGCCGGCTCACCGCACCTTCCACTTTTAATTCTTCTCCGCTTTTTTTGACAAACGTCACCTGGAATTTCCGGGGCTTACCGTCCCTTAGGACCGCAAGAAAAATCTCTTCGGCCTCTTTTTTATCCTTGGGATGGATGACATTGAAGACCGTAAGATGCGGAAGATCCTTGTCGCTATATTCGAGGGTCTGATACCAAACGGGATTGGCGTCCAGGATCGCCCCTTCGGCCTTGAACACCTGGATCATATCGCTTGTCAATTGGCAGAAATTATGGCACATCCGTTCCCCGAACGGCTTGCCGCAAGGCTCCACAGATCGGCGGGAGAACAAAACCTTTTTCTTGGAATGGGGCTGTTTCGGGGAATGTTTTTTCATCCCTGAGTGTATCGTCCTTTCCGGGAGAGTCCTAGAGCAAAATTTGCCCGCAAAAACCTAAACCGTCTCGGGTTCCGGGAGCGGAATGATGAATTTGACGCCCTTGGCGCGAAGTGGCTCGATCCTGGAAATGATCTCTTTGGCAAAGTTCCATGCGAAGATCAGGACATAGTCCGTGGGATGTTCGTTCAGATGTGTGCCTGTCACGATAGGGATCTTCCGGCCCGGGATCAGACGGTCCTGCTTGAGCGGGTTGTCATCAACGATATAATCGATCTCACGCGGCCCGAGTTCACAGAAATTGATGATCGTCGAAGCTTTGGCCGGCGCACCATATCCGGAGATCGTCTTTCCCTGTTTTTTGAGATCAGCGATCATCCCGTTGAGTTTTTCCTTAAAACCCATCACCCGGGCTGCGAAATCCCGATAAACTTTCTCTTCGAGACAGCCTTTTTCCCTTTCTTCGCGCAGGAGCCGGTCCACAGACGCCCCACGCCGGTAAGGGCCGTTTTTTTTCTGTATAAAAACCCGCAAGGACCCGCCATGGGTGCCGACCTCGGTAATGTCAAAGATCTCCATCCCGAAACGCTCCATAAGAAACCCGAGCGCGGTAACTCCGATATAACAGACATGTTCGTGATAGACCATGTCGAAGAACATTTTCTCGAGCATGGTCACAAGATAAGCGAATTCGATCACAAAAAAACCGTTGTCTGAGAGAAGTTCCCGGACGTTCCGGGCAACGGACTGGATATCGTCGATATGGGCAAATACATTGTTGGCGCTGATGGCATCCGCTCGGCCGTATTTCGCCACGATCTCACGCACGGTCTCTTCCCCAAAATAACGGTTGAGCGTCATAACGCCCCGTTGGTTTGCATCCGCAGCGAGGTTCTTGGCAGGTTCGACTCCAACCCCCCGCATCCCTGTCTTGTCATAACAGGAGACGAGCAGGCCGTCATTACTGCCGATGTCCACCGCAAGGGGCTTGTCTTTTTTGAGCAAACGGCTCCTCACATCCCCGGCATATTCGGCAAAATGGGTCCGGAAGGTCTGAGTCGTGGAACTCACATAAAGGTATTCGTCGAACATGAGGTGCGCTGGCACGGAATGCGTCAGCTGCACGAGATGGCACTTCGGGCACTTGACGACGGCGAGAGGGCAATGGAATTCGGGTTTGGCCGCATCGGCTTTACGCGGAAGATTGTTCGCAAGCGGCTGGGACCCGAGATCTAGAAAAGGTACCCCGAGCGGGGTATCGCAATAACGGCAAGTTTTTCTTCGGTGCGGGTCGTTCGTCATGGATCCCTCAGGCTGCAGGCGGCGGAAAAACTCCGGTGATCTTGCTGTGGCGGATGATGATATGCCCGCCGGAAAGAACCGAGATCTTCCCCTCGGCGATCTGGACCATGATAGCGGCTACGAACTCCGGGGTTTGTTGGCGTACCGCATCCTCAATGCCGAAAAGTTCACGGCGCATTTCTGTATTCATGCCGCCCGGACAGACCGTGATACATTGGAGGCCCGTCTCCGGATTCTCTTTGGCGATCGCCTGCGAGAGCGCAAGCACCCCAAACTTTGCCGCCGAATACGACACAAGACGCGGCACCGCACGGGTTCCGGCCATGGAAGAAACATTCATGATGAGCGCGCGTGGCTGTTTTTTCATGATCGGGATCGCATATTTGCACATCAGGAACGCCGTATCCAGGTTCTGCTTGAAATGCTCCCGGAATTCCACAAGCGAGATCTTTTCAACGGGCGCCAACGGCGCGCAGTAGCCGGCATTGTTGATCAGGATATCGATGCGACCGGTCCGGCGCTTGATCCCGCCAAACAGGGTTTTGACCGTTTTCTCGGAGGTGATGTCTCCGGCAATAAGTTTGAAATGATCGGAAGGAACGGTCTTTTTTGCGGCGGGCCAATGTTTGCGGGTACGGCTGATCCCGAACACCGTATCGCCCAGATCGACGAACTGCCTGGCCAAGGCGAGCCCCAGGCCGCGGCTAGCTCCGGTGATGACGATCGTTCTGTTCATCGTCCTGTCAGATCTATCTGGTTTTCAACTCTTTATTGAGATACCCTTCGATCACGGCATAGGCGATCGTGTCCTCTTCGTACTTCCCCTCTTCGCGCTCTCGGGTCGTTAAGGACAGGAAAACAGAATCTTCGGTGAATTTTTGGGCGTGGGCGACCATAGGCGGCGTGCTCACGATATCACCGGCCTTTGCATAGAGAACCTGCTTGTTCGAAGGATTATTCACGTCGCACGAGTGGCTTTCGTAGGCTCCGCTGATCAGATACATGTGCTGGATATCTTTTTTATGGTAATGGTTCGCACGCACCGATCCTTTCCTGGAGGTGATGTAGGCCACGTGACCGGTCGTACCCTCAAAAACATTGATGATCTCACCGCGCGCATCCACGAATGCCGGTTTAATATGTTTTACGGTCTCAAGCTCCATAATGAATTTCTCCTTCGTTGTAATGGATTTTCTAAGCGCAACGTGCTACGCACAACACAGAATGAATCCGCTTAAGCTCTGACGTTGTG
>CAZPCF010000078.1:0-8064 GCA_964585045.1 uncultured bacterium | reverse complement strand
CTGATCATGGCAAGCCGTGAGACCGGGAAGTGGTATCGTGTGACCTATGACAGTACAAAAAATGAGCTGAGCCGTGTCGAAGTCGGGTTGGATGAAGTCAAACACGCGATGCATCAGGCTGATACCCGAAATGCCGCGGATCAGAAAAAGCCAGGCCATGTTGACGAGCAACTCGTGATCTATTTCAATTCGGCCACTACCCGCGGGATCGATGTCGTTTTCTCGGAGAATATGCAGATGCATGTCCTTGCCGATACAGCCTCCATGCTGCATGAAATGGAGCAGTTGTGGGGCCGCCACCGTGGAGTCCGCGCCTGGAACGGGAAAGATTATGTCAATGTTTTCGCTTCGGCTAGCGAGCTTGCGAGAGCCTACTACGAAGGCAAGATCAGTAACACCGAATTACGGCGTTCTCTGGACGCGAACGACGTTGTACGGGATACGCAGGGCAGGGATCTTGGCATCGGAAAATTCACTTTTGAGGCCGAGCAAAGAGTGGGCGACACAGTGATAACTAATGCTGAGGTTTATCAGGCAGCGCAGATCAGCTTTGTGGATCAAGGGTCCGTTAAAACGGACGGTGAGGTCATGAATGTTAATTTATTCGAGCAGCTGCTTTTGAACAATCGTACGATCCAGGCCAAGAGGAATGCGTTTGAAAGTGCCCGCCATACGATCGAGGGGGCGCTTCAGTCGTTCCTCGCGCGTCTGATCGCCGCCGAGACGGATGAAGTCATGAAAGCGATCCTGCAGGATTACTACGGACAGCTCCATGAAGCCCTGAAGCCCGACGCGCAGGTCACCCTTGAGGAAGGATCGATGAGTTCGCTGAAGAGTTTACAGCAGACCGCGCGCCGTTCCTTGGATTTTCTTATGACGATCGTCCGCAATAACGAATTGACCGAAGGCCTTGGAAAAGCGATTCAGACTGAGATCGATAGTTTACTGGATGTCGGTGGGGAAGACATGAGCGGCTTGACGTTAGCCGACGCGAATATCTCCGTTTACGATGTCGCAGCAGGGATCCTGCACCAGGTCGCTTTGATAAACGGTAAATACGTGCTTGTCGCGAATCCGAATGTGGAGGTGACGTTTACTGAGGACATGGCGCGCGCAAGCTGGACTGCGCAGGGCCAAAAATTCGAAGCTCGCAGGGTGGGGACCGTTGCGGCCAATACTCCGTCTGAGGCTTTGACCCTGCTGAACCAGCAGTATCGCGAGACCGATCTTCCCGCGTTCGCGCCGTACGGCGGCTCCGGGAACCAGCGTGCCGAGATCGTCCGTTCGGTTATTTTGGCGGTTGAAGCTGAGTTGGCGGATGAGAGCGCCGAAGTTCGAGCCCAAGCCAAGAAGTGGCTTGCCCGGAACGGCTATGTTGACCAGCGGACCGGCGATCTGACCGCGTCGGGCGAAGAAGCTTTGAAAGCGTTCGCGAGATTCCGCGCGGAAATGGGCATTCCTGAGCGCCGGGCCGAGATCTTGGGCTCCCTCAAAGCATTTAAGCAGGGCAAAACGCGTAATCTCTGGATCCCGCCTGATGACAGGCAGCTTTCCTCCACGGATGTGTTCGACCTGTTCACAAGTATCACGGATTGGGCCGGAGTTTCGATAACGCCGGATACGATGGAGCGGTTGATCGCGGCTGGCCGCGAGGCAAGGGATTTTGCGGGTGCGGAGAGTGCGATGTCCGATGCCGAACTCCGGAGGATCATCACGTCAAGCGATTGGCAGGGTGCTCTCGCGGACTGGACCGCCGGAAGGATCCAGGATAAGGCCGAACGGGATGCGTTCCTCAAGATCATGGGCGAAAAGATCACGGGTTATAAGTTGTCACAGCAGCGGCAATATGAGATGAGGGAACAGCAAAGGGAGCAGGACCTTTTTGCGATCAGGGTAGCGGGGAAAGCGACCTCGGATAATTGGTGGGATGCTAATGTTGTCGCCAGGGTTCTTGGGTGGCGCTATGGTGTCCTGAAATCGAGAATGCAGGTGACCGCTTTACAGGATGAAAGAGATAGGATGGGCCGCGAATTCCATTGGAAGACGCAGGATCGAGTGCACATGTCCGACATCCTGGCGCTGGTCAATAATGACGAAGCCAGAGCGGCGCGGTTTATGATGGACTTCGGGCTCGCGCAGCGTCCCGATTCGGTCAAGATCGGCCAAAGCACTTATAGCGCGCACAGCTGGGAGATCGAATTGAAGAATATCCTCGAATCCATCCGTGCGGAAGCGGACCTTTCCCATGTATCCGTTCAGGACTTCCCGAAATTCGCGGAACAGACCGTTGCCAATAAGCATGATGCCATGAGAAGTTACGGGGACGGGGCTGAAGGCGCGGCCGGTCAGAATTTGTTGGGCCAGGGGATCGACCAAGCGGACCTTGACCGGGAATTGATCGACCGGTTAAAGACCGAAAAGAGCTCGGCTCGGGAGCGTTGGGATTCCGCCTTGGCATGGCTTAAGGCCGATGCGGTTGCAGGGCTGTTCTCATTGGGCAAAACCTGGGGCGGCCGGGCATTACTCGCGGGAATTGGCGTTGGTCTGCTTGGCTTGAGCTGGGTTGGCGCTGCTGCGGGAGTGTTAACCTTAAGCTGGCTTTCCGCAGGGATCACAGCAGGGGTCGCTTTGGTGGGTACTGTCTTGTGGAGATCCCGGGAAGCAATTAAAGAATGGGGCATTCGGCGCATGTCGCCGATGTGGCAGAGCGGCCGCGTATTGAACTTGCCAGGCGACAACCAGTACGAGCGCGACATCGTTAAATGGCGGGCTGAGGTCCTTAAGGCGAAGACCACCGAAGAAAAAGCCTCTGCCGAAAAAAAACTCGGTGAATTATTGGAAGCGTTACGCCAGAACGAAGCGGAAGCCCAGAAGCTGCTCCGCGACCCCGCGGTGAGGAGCAGCATTGAACGCTCGATCTTGTCGAAGGAAGGTTCGCAGACGCTCCGTCCGGGAAGCTCGATCACGGTAGGAAAAGAAGGTGAGGACGGCCGTAAATTAAGAGTCTCTTCTGTGAAGATCGCGAAATTGCCGGTCCTTGTTTCGGCGGACGGAAAAACGGTCATCTATGTCGAGCAGCCCGGTTCAAAGAGAGGCCGCATTATCGATTCCGCAGATGCCAGTGAGATCGGGAAAGATTTTACGATTGAGGACGAAGGGGCCTATAGTCAGGACAAACGCGTCTTCCAGATTTTCACGATCAAGAGCAGCAATCTGTTCGAGCGTACGCAGCATTCCGTCGCCTTCTTCAACGGGGTCGTTGCCGCGTCAACGGATAAGTCCCTTGTGGGCCAGGGAATGCGTGAGGATGTGGCCAGCCGGGATCTCCGGTTCCGCCCCCGCGTATTGGCCGAAGCGCTTGAACAGGAAACGGAGTTTAAAGATGTCGACGGTGCTACGAAGGTAAAAATAGAAAAATTCCGTAGCTCTATGTTGGGCAGGCTGAATAAGATCGATGCCAAGTTAATGGCCCTGGCGGCGATGGAAAATGCGGTCCGGGTGATGCGGAGCGAGAGCACGAAATTGTCCGAAGCCAGGATGGACGGACTTGCGGGCGGTGTCGCGGCGCAGATCGCTGGAGCGCTTGGGATTGATCCGGATATTTCGAAATGGGGAGATCAGGCGGCCGACCATTTGGCAGCGATTAGTCAGTTGATGGGTGTGGATGTCGTTATCGTTACGGGTGAGGATGGTAGGCCCTATCTGGCCGTCAGCGAAAAAAGCAAACCTGCGTGGCGCGAGAAAATTGCGGTCCTGGCCGGGACCCTTGAAAGCGAATACCGTTTGATCGGTGAAGCCAAACTGGATATTGTCGAAAGCTGGGCTTCTCGGAGAACAGTCGATGGGAAGAAACAGCGGGTCGTCTCGGAGGTTTTTGATGACTACATGGATGAAAATATCGGAAAGCTAGCGACGATTAAAGTCGCAATAGATCCCGAGGCGGATACGAACGCCTATGTGGTTGAAGAAGAGATGGCTGACGGTCAAAAACAGGGGGTCATGTATATTGCCGGGTGGGCGCTCGCGGGATTGACCGCTATCCGGAACGATCCCTCGATCAAGGACAAAAAAGCCGCGACCAGGCGCTATGTGCAGGCCTTCATGATCCACGAGCTTATGGAACACCAGATGAGCGAAAGCAAGAAAACGGGTGAGCTCTGGACAGATCCGAAAACGAAAAAGATATACGACTATTTCTTCCCTGAAGTTCCGAGCGCTGATGGAGAATGGCAGCTCTTCCGTGACCTCATTGCCGAGTACACGGCATCCACGTTCATGATGAAGGTGATAGGCGATACCGATCTTCTCCAGACCTATCGCGTCCAGGGGCGACTCTTGGGCGGTAATACGTATGATGCGAAAGCGACTTTCTATGAGAAGATGCGCCAGCAAACAGTGGACCCGTGGGAGATGGCCGAACGGGGAGACTTCTCGGGTTTTAATCCCGTGTTTGAATATTTCTCATCGAGCGCATTGCCATTTGCCTATGCGTTCCGGATCCGGGAAGCGATGTCAGAAGGCAACTTCACTTTGGCTGAAAGGATATTAGAAAAAGCGTATAAGGCGCCGATGTCCAAGGGACAGAAGAGCGTTGATGATGTGATGTACAATAAGTGGAAATCCATGATCGAAGAAGCTAAAAAGGATCCGATTAAAGGACGCCAGATGGGTGCCGGTTGGAACCAGGAACTTGTGCAAGACCTCTTATCTGGCTTGAACTTGTTAAAGAGCCGGACGGCGGTCGAACAGGCGCAGATCGACGCTATCCTTGAAAGGATCTTATCGCCCAAAGCTCCGACGGCGAAGATTGCGGGATTAGAAGTGCAGGTTCCCAAGACGCCGGAGGAGATGTTCCAGGAGGCATTGCAGAAGGCGTTCGAAGAAAAAGCGCCTCCGGCAAAACCTCGAGCGGAAGTGAGGGAAGAGCCGGTGGTCTTAGGGCAGGCCCTTCTACGCCCAGGCTACGAAGGGCAAGCGCAGCTGGATACGGTGTTCGCGGCAGCACAGGCGAGGGTGGCTCAGCAGGGGATCGCGGCGCCGAAAGTGGCGTACCGCTGGGCGCTGCCGGCGGATGCCGGGGTGATGGGGAATAATGTGGGGTATTTTGATGAGACCGACGCGGAGAATCCTGTGATTGTGCTGAATCCCGCAAAGTTCGCGGAACTTCCGCCGGAGCAGGCGCTCGCCGACCTCGAAGTGGCGATGGTTCACGAGATGGTCCACGCGGCCGGCGGGGATGAGGTCGCGGCGTATGATGCGACTGTGGAGGCTATGAGGCAGCTTGATGCGACCCGGTACGCCAGTAAGATCGATATCCTTGTGGCGCTTTTGGCCCTGGCGCGGGGACAGGTGGCGATGGATGAGACGGCGAAGCGTGATGTGATCCAGCTTACCGAACAGATCCTCAGCGGTAAAGGTAATCGCGCCCAGATCCTTGAGGCGTTGCTCAGTAAAGTGCAATCCGAAGTGATCGTCTATAAGGGCGGTGAGGCATTCGGCAGTATTGGCGGTGTGAAGCAGGCTTCGACCGTGGGTGTCCTTACGGCTTTGGCGGGGCGCGCGGCGAATCCTCAACACAGCGCAGTGCTGGTACTTGATACGGATCTTGCGGACGTGGGCTTGAGTGCGGAACTTGATGCTCTGGTGAAACGCGGGTTCTCGGTCTTTGTCTACAGTACAGGGGATATCGCAAAATACGGCGTTCCAAAACTCTTCTGGACCGGCCAATTGGCCGCGTGGCTCAGTAAAGATCAGTTCGTCAAGATGATGGAAGTGCTCCCGGATCCTCAAACCGGACGCTTCTCCATGGAACTCTGTCTGGCCAACCAGCTCGTCGCCCGGCTCATCAACGAGATCGCCGCCCAGCAACAAGTCAAAGTCGCCGCGTAAAGATTTCACGCTTCGTCCTTTTCGGCGCAGCTTTTCTTGGATAGAACCACCCAATGCTGATTCTTAATGTGCTGAAAGTTCTCAATCGGTTTAAGGTCCGATATTTAGTGATCGGGGGTGTGGCGGGCGCCTTTTATGGCGATCCTCGTTTTACCAAGGATCTCGATATCTTTGCGGATGAGGAGGAAGAGAATCTCCGGAAGCTGGTCGGGGCATTTAAAAAACTGGGATTTATTACACGCATTCCCGTAAAACCCGAAGAATTCCTGAGCCGGGCAACAATCCCAAGGATCCTTTGGAGAATGTGGATGTTCTTGTGGAAACCCCCGTGCCTTTCGCAAGCGCCTTTAAAAATAAAAAATATTTCCGTATCGGAAATGTCAGGGTTTCAGTGGTTTCGCGAAAGGATCTAATCGTCATGAAGAGGAAGGCGGGGCGTGTTCAGGACTTGCAGGACATTGCCATTCTCGAAGAGGCGAAACCGAAACGCAAAAGGGCGGGTTCGTGAAGATAAAAAAAGAGCGGAAGAACCGGCTGGTTGTCACCCAAGAGGCTATGGCGGATTTTTCCCTCTTAAGTTACGCCGAGAGATTGCGATGGCTTGATGAGATGCGTTCCTTTTTGGGCAAGGTCAGAAGCTCTTCAGCAGAGTATCGTCAAAGATCCGTCGCGAAAATTAACCCCTAAGGCCCTCCAGTAAGTCACGCCACATGACTCTGGCGGACAGGCGCGCCGTCGTCGTTACTGCGTAAGCCCGAATTCCATTCATCAATCCCCGTATACAACCCATCACACTGCGTAACTGTGACCACAGTTACGCAGTGTGATGGGTGCGTAACTGTGGTCACAGTTACGCAGTGTGATGGGTGCGCCAACAGCCAAAGTCATCACGAAGAT
Organism: uncultured bacterium; assembly: GCA_964585045.1. Lineage (GTDB taxonomy): Bacteria > Omnitrophota > Omnitrophia > Omnitrophales > Aquincolibacteriaceae > Aquincolibacterium. Next base: position 1,278 of record CAZPCF010000078.1, on the reverse strand, counting down.
TTTCTAGTATTCCCAATCTTCAAAAGTATAATAGGCGCATGACTTATCCAACAGTTTTTGATCTTATTGCGCACGTTGCTCAGGAAACCGGTGCCCGGCTGATCCTGATCGGCGGATTCGCGATCAACGCCTATGGTGTTGCCAGGAATACCTTGGATGTTGATTTTTTGATCTCCGAGGCAGATTACAAAAAGCTTAAGGACCCTCTGTTCGCTCAGGGTTATGAGGAGACTGTTCGGACCGAGGTCTTTGTAAAGCATGAGCACAAGGATCGGGGGGCTATGCCGATCGATCTTTTGTTTGTTGACCCGAATACGTTCGAAATGATCTGGCGAGGCGGTGGGGAGGTAACGATTTCCGGCCACAGATTTAAAACGCCGTCCCTCTTGCATTTGATAGCCTTAAAACTGCATGCGATCAAAAAAGGTTCAAAAGATCGTGTGTGGAAGGATCTTCCAGACATCATTAACCTGGTCATTGCGAACGGGATGGATGTTTCGTCCTCTGATTTTGTGGAGATTTGCCACAAGTTCGGTCCCGATGGCATTCACCAAAAGATCCAAGAGGCAAGCCGGGGAGGTTTCGGTGGTAGATCTTAAATTCCCTGAGGGCAAAGTACCTCGAGACAAACCTGAAAAGCTTTCGATGGATCAATATCTTGAATTCGTTCTTTTTAACCGAAAGAACTTTCCTACGAAATCTCATGGCGTTGCGCCTGCTCCAGAGCGTTTCGTGATCCGGGATGATGGAGACGAATATTCAGCTAAGAAGCAGTAGTCTTTCCAACCAGCTCATCGGATGTTTGGTCTCCGAGATCGCCGCCCCGCAACAAGTCAAAGCGGTCGCATAAAACAGGCCGCAGGCATTACCCGTCTAGCGACAGGCAAAGGCTGCAGGCTACAAATCCAAAACAGGAACATTCCAAGTTGACATCCGAAATCGAAATCCTTAAAATAATTTAATTATAAAAGGATTTTTTAAAAAATAGTTTTGCTATAGATGACTAGCGAAATATGGAACTATCAATATATAGCAATTTATAACATTTTAAAAATTGACAAAGGGCCTCAATACAGCTACACTTCTCTTAGAGGTTAACTAAACGCGAGAATACAATATATGAACGCGGGACTCAGATTTGAGGCCTTGGAGGTAGAGGTGCGGTAGCTCTATTTCCATGCTTCTTTTGTGCTTAGGCTTTTAAAGTGAAGTGAGAAAGGAAACGTTGCTCATGTTAAGCGCGTATCACAGTGAGAGGAAACCGTGGGGGATAAGAGC
>CAZPCF010000077.1:0-8180 GCA_964585045.1 uncultured bacterium | reverse complement strand
ATTGAAGCGTCCTGGATGCCGTTCATCATCAACTCATACTGTTTGGCGGCATCGAGCCAGGAGAAATGCTGAAGCATAGCGCGTTTGCGCATCAGTTCCATGTGCTCGGGCCGGTCATAATACGTACTCACCGCCCAACCGATCGTATCATAGACCGCGGCCGGAGTTCCCTGGGAGTAAAGGAACCCGGTCCCAAAACCGCTTTTTTCTTCGTAGGAAATAATGGTGTCCTTCAATCCGCCGGTCGCGCGCGCGATCGGAAGTGTTCCGTATTTCAAACTGTAGATCTGATTGAGGCCGCATGGCTCAAAAAGTGACGGCATCAGAAAAAAATCGGCCCCTGCTTCGATCAGGTGCGCCTTGCGTTCGTTGTGGCCGATCCAGGCGCCCACCTTGCCGGGATAAAGCGCGGGAAGCCCCCCAAAGAAATCCTCTTGCCCCTTGTCCCCGCTTCCGAGAATAGCAAACTGGACAGCCATATCGCGCAGGATGCGATGCATGACAAGCATCAACTGCTGAAAACCTTTCTGCTCCGCGAATCGCGTGACGATACCCACGATGGGGAGATCTCCTTTGGGGTCCAGAAGAAATTCTTTCTGAAGAGTTGTTTTGCAGGCCTTTTTCCCGGACATGTCTCGGGGAGAATAATTCGCCGAAATGAACGGGTCGACCTCGGGGTCCCAGTGGTCGTAGTCCGCGCCGTTTAAGATCCCGTAAAGGTCGTCTTTGCGACGCTGGATGTAGATCGAAAGCCCGTTTGCGCCGGGCTCGCCGAGGATCTCTTTGGCATACGTGGGGCTGACGGTCGTGATGACGTCGGCATAAAAGATCGAACCTTTCATGAAATTAATGCCCCCGTAATTCTCGAACTTGGCATCGGTGAAATTATCGCGCCCAAGCCCGAGGAAGCCGTAGTCATCGGCCTTAAAAGTCCCCTGATGGGCGATATTGTGGATCGAGAAAACGCTTGCGGTCCCCGAAAAAAACGGATTGCGCTGCTCCCAGATCTTTAGATAGGGCGCAATAAGCGCGGTCTGCCAATCGTGGCAATGGATGATGTCGGGCTGAAACTTCAGATCCTGACAAAGCTGGAGACAGGCGCGCGAAAAAAATCCGAAACGCTCGGGATTGTCCGCGAATTCCCAATTACCGTCGTCATAAAGCCCGGCACGGCCAAAGTAACTTTCATGCTCGATAAAATAGACCGGAAATCCGTCCGATTTTCCCTCGAAAACCTGACACCATGTGACACCGTTGCCGGTCGGAACGCCCATCGACCCCAGAACGGGTTTCACGCCGTACTTCTCCTTACTGATGGACCAATAACGCGGCAAGACAAGCCGGACATCGTGCCCGAGCTTCTTCAGGACCTTGGGCAGGGCCCCGCAGACATCCCCGAGGCCGCCGGTCTTGATGAATGGCACCGCCTCCGAGGCTGCGATCAGGATCTTGAGTTTTTTAAAATTTTTCTTCGCCATGGGCCCTGAATTTCGTACATTTTATTAAAAGAAAGAAGGAAGTCAGCACTGATTCTCATTTTCCTTAAATTGGAAATCAGTACAGTCCCAACCAACCTTATATTTTAAAAAAGGGTTGGGACAGGACAATCATGATTTCCGCTTCCTTATGATTAATGACAATCATGATAGGATCGGAATGATATCACAGGAGAGGAGAACGGATAACGGCAAACGCCAGCCGCTTTTCGTTTCTCGTTCCCCTTTAGCCGTTTCCCGCGGCGCGAAGCTCCGGAAGCGTAAAAAAGAAGGTCGAGCCTCCGTTAGGTTTTGAGTCAACCCAAATGCGCCCGCCGTAATGCTCCACGATCTTCTGGCAGGTCGCAAGACCGATCCCTGAACCCGGATATTTCTGCTGTGTCGCCAACTTTTCGAACATAATGAAAACGCGCTCCCGGGATCCTTCCGGGATCCCGATCCCGTTATCTTGGATCGAAAAAAGCCATTCTTTTCCTTTGCGAGCGGCTGAAATATGGATGTGCGGCTCCTTTTCGCAATATTTCATCGCATTGCCGATCAGGTTCTGAAATAGCAGTCCCGCAAGACCGGGATCGATCGCCACCGCCGGCAAAGGATCGCAGGTTATTTCTGCCTTTTTCTGGAGGATCACAAAATGGAAGTTATCGATCACCTCCTTGACGATCTTTCCTAATTCAAGCGGGGACGCCGGAGCTTCTGTTTTTTTCACTCTGGCATAATTTAAAAGCGCTTTAATAAAAACGCTCATCCGCTTCACGCCGCTAATGATATGCTCCGTAAAATCCTTCGTCGCCTCGTCTCCTGATCCCTGATATTTTTCTTTTAAGAGCTCCGTAAAACCTAAAATGGTCGCCAAAGGGGCCTGAAGGTCGTGCGCCGCTTTCCCGGCAAAAAGCTCTAGCTCGAGGTTGGAACGGGCAAGCTCTTTGGAAGCGGTTTCGAGTTCCTCGGTCTTTCTCCGGATCTTTGTAATCGCCCAAGCAACAAAGAAAAAGGTCAGCAAACGGATCCCGCCGTTCCAAAAGAACACGAAAAGGCCGTAGGTCGGATGCCATTCCCATTGGGCTAAAAACCACAGCACTGTTACCAGAAGTACGAAGCCGTAGACCCAGATCCGGTTGAGGAACCAAGCTGCCATGATCACGGAAGGAAAATAAAAAGCATAAAAATGGATGCTTTTCCCCGTATAGAAATCCAAAAGGAAAGCCAGGAGGGTATAAACAAAAATGGCGGATCCGACCGCAGCCTTCGGGAACTTGATGTTTTTAAATAACCTGTCCATGCTGTCATCCGATTTTTTGTGGACTGCCAAAAGTAGTATAAACTCCTCTCGCATACTGTCAACGAGCAAGGCCTTAATGTGGTGACGTGTACGGCGTAAGGAGTAAGGCGTACGGTGTCATCGTGTTTTTTTCGCCGTACCCCGTACGCCTTACCCTGCACTCTTAGCCATGTTATAATCCGCTCATGGCACCTCTGATCAGCGTTATCATCCCCACTTACAACCGCGCATCGGTCTTGCCGCGCGCGATCGATTCTGTCCTCGCTCAAAAAGGCGCGGACTTTGAGCTCATCATTGTGGATGATGGCTCAACGGATAACACAAAATCTTTGTACGGAGTAAGGAGTGCGGCGTACGGAGAAAAAGAATGCTCCGTACCCCGTACGCCTTCCGCCTCACACGTTCGATTCCTTTCCCAATCGAACAAAGGCCCCGCCGCCGCACGGAACCTCGGGATCAAGGAGTCAAAGGGCGAGTGGATCGCCTTCCTGGATTCGGACGACGAGTGGAAACCCGGCAAGCTAAAGGCCCAATTGAAGTTCTTTGAAGAGCATCCCGCCCCCGGCCCTACGGGCCGAAGCGCCCGGAGGGACTATCTTATCTGTCAGACTGAGGAAGTCTGGGTACGGAATGGCACGCGCGTCAACCCGATGAAGAAGCATCAAAAATCCGGCGGCTGGATCTTTGAAAAGTGTCTTCCGCTTTGTGTCGTGAGCCCGTCGGCGGTCATGATGCGCCGGGATCTCTTCGACGAGGTCGGATTTTTTGACGAATCGCTTCCGGCGTGTGAAGATTATGACCTCTGGCTCAGGATCGCCGCGAAACATCCGATCGGCCTCATTGAAAAAGCTTACATCATTAAATATGGCGGCCACGCGGACCAGCGCTCCCGCGAATTCCCGGCCATGGACCGCTTCCGGATCCAGTCCCTGGCGAAGATCCTTTCCAGTGGTATTCTCACGCCCGAGCAGATCTTGGCCGCGCGACCCATTTTGGAGGAAAAAGCCCGGATCTACATCGAAGGAGCGCTAAAGCGGGGAAAGGAAAAAGAAGCTGACGAAGTACGGCGTATCACGTACGGCGTACGGGGTTAAAGACATATTACGGAATATCGTATTTTTTAACTCGCCGTACACCTTGCGCCGTACGCCTTACACGCTGTTGAGAATCCGTCCCAACACCACCGCCTGAGGCAAACCGATCGCGGATATTCAGAACGCGACACGCGGAACTATTCATCTGTCCGGACCCGCTCGATGTCACCTATTTCAGCTTAAAAGTCGGAGTTTGTATTTTTTAATCCAGTCTTGAAAGGCCGTTTCGCTCGATAAAACAAGACTGGCTCTGACCTTATCTTTAGACTGGAAGAAGGTGTTGCCGTCGGGGATCAGGACCGTGTTCCTGCGTTTGAACGAAGTGAAAACAATCCCTTTGGGGATCTCGATTTCCTTAATGGATCTTCCTACCAGCGGGGATGACAAAGGAACAGCAAAGTGGCGGGAAAGCATCCCGTCCTCGACAAAACTTTCCTTATCCATCCGCGTCATGATGGCGTTCCGTTTTTCCGCAAGCTTCGTGTACACACGAAAAATGTCTTCCGGTTTCAATGCCCCAATGACCTTTTTGGGATCCGCATGCTCGACCACCGGCAAAAAAGCCAACCGATGGACCAACATCAGCCGCCCTGCTTCATTGAGCGGTTCGTCGGGGAAACAATAATCGACCACAGGACTGGCCATGTCCTGGGCAATGACCATGGTCAGGTTCTCTTCGATCAGAAATTCCTGCATGGTTTCGGGTTTGATAAACCCGGCCAGATTTTCATTTTGGTCTACGACAAAAAAACTTTTGCTCTGGTACTCGTTCAGCTTGGCGAACAGATCTTGAGCCGGTAGGTGATTGGGGACGGTCTCATAATCCTTGTTCATGGCATCCCGCACTTGCAGGGCCCCGAGGACCCTCGCTTCTTCGAGGGAGCTGATATCGATACCGCGTTCCTTCAATTTGGCCGTATAGATCGACTCCCGGCTGATCAATTGGGAGATCGAGGTCGCCACGATCACGGAGGCCATGATGGGAAGGATCATGCGGTAATCGCCGGTCATTTCAAAAACAATCAGGATGGCGGTCACGGGGGCATGGGCCGCCGCCGCGAAGACGCTCGCCATCCCCGCGACCGCGTAAGCGCCCGAAGGCCCGACGGGAAAGGGCATGTGATTAAAAACAAGGTGGCCGACCGCCCCGCCGAGAACCGCCCCGATGAAGAGTGCCGGGGCAAAAACACCCCCGGAACTCCCGGATCCCAAAGAAACCGACGTCGCGATAATTTTCAGGAAGATCAGCAAAAAAAGAATGTTTAAAGCAAGATCGCCATGAAGCACGTCTCCGATCGTTTTAAGACCGGTCCCGAAAATATGGGGAAAATAAAATCCGATCATGCCGATAACAAGGCCGCCGGCGAACGGCTTCAGCCAGTTGGGAAACTTCCATCGGTCAAAAAGATCTTCCGATTTATGCAGCGTGAACATGAACAGATGAGCAGCGAGGGCTGCCAGAACACCCAACCCTAAATAAAGAAAAATTTCAAAGGGGCTCGAAAGACTGTAGGAAGGGATCGTGAAAGCCGGCCACTCCCCGAGAAAGATGCGGCTCACAACGCCTGCGGAAACGGCGGCCACCACGATCGTACTCAACGCCCGGGCACCAAAATCCTTCAGGATCACCTCTGAGGCGAACATCACTCCGGCGATCGGGGCATTGAAAACGCTCGAGATGCCGGCCGCCGCGCCGCAAGCTACCAGATTTTTGGTCCGTGATTCCGTCAGTTTAAAAACTTGTCCCGCCGTCGACCCCAAGGCCGCCCCGACCTGGACAATGGGCCCTTCGCGACCGACCGAAGCCCCGGTCCCGATCGCCAAGGCCGACGCTATCGCTTTCACCACGACCACCACCGGGCGGATCCTCCCGCCTTTCAAAACGATGGCTTTTAAAACTTCGGGAACTCCGTGCCCTTTCGCTTCAGGCGCAAGGAATGTAACCAACGGTCCGACGAGAAGACCTCCCAAGGCGGGGATCAAAATGATGGCATAGGGCCCCAAAAAACCAAGGGCTGACGTCCCCTGGGTGAAGGAAACCTTTTCGATCCAGGCGATCGCTTTGATAAAACCTACGGCAAGCAGACCTGTTCCGGCTCCCACCACGCTTGCCAAGACCATCGGCAATGCCAAGCGGAAGGCTGATACAAAATCTTCCAGATGTAAGTAAAGCCTAGAATGTTTTTTCATGAAGCCTGATCGGGGTTAAAAATGCCAGGGAATCATCGTATCACACGGGTCAAATGATGGGCCGGTATTTTCTAAGAGGACTGTAAGCTAAGGTAGAAAGCGGAAGAGATCGCTTTGCTCGCGCAACGCTCAACGGTCCCAATACCAATCAATTGAAGCGAAGCGAAAATTGGGGCCGTCCCGACTACCTTCCAATCAAAGGAAAATAAAAGTCGGGACGGTCAACGCGCAACGAAAAGATTAAAACGTTGTGCGTTGTGCTCTGCGCGTTGAGCTAGATTTTATTGAACACCCATCCCAACACCACCACCTGCGGCAGGCTGATCGCAAGCATCCAAAGCGCGGTCCTGGGGCCGAGGTTTTTCCACACGAGGCCGATCTCGGTCACATCGGTGACCACTCCACCCATAAGGAATGCAAAGGCATTCCCAAAAGCCCCGGTCTGTTGATAGATCGTAAAAGCGAGTGGTGAAGTCCCTTCCGAACAAACCTCCAGGACCGTGGCCACACCCATGGTCACCAGCAGTCCTAGAAGTGTCGGTCCAAAATATTGGTGAAAGATGTGGCCCGGGACCAAAGCTGAAACCAATCCGGCAAGAAGAACCCCGATAAACACCCAAGGCAGCACCATGGCGGCAAGCGACGCCATTCCCTTCCAGATCCCACGAACCGCGTGCCAAAAACTTTCATGGCTGAACTCATGCTCCCGGAAACGCCGCAGAATATCTTGCCAGATCGAAAACCCCTCCTCCACTTCGACCGAGTGGCGGTTCCTCTCGATCCATCCGATTCTGTCCAGACCCTGCAGAGAAAATCCGGTAACAAGCGCGACAAGAAGCGCGCCGGCAACAATGAGGAATGCCTTGACCCCGAAGAATCCGAAGAGAAGTATAGTGATCGGAAGGTTCGCCCAGGGGCTCGCGAGAAGAAAGCTCACGACCGCGGGACCTGAGGCGCCTTTTTTATGGATCTCCATCGAGATCGCGAGGATCCCGTGACAGCAGGCGCTCATGAGGAATCCAAAGCCTACGGAATAGAAGATCGTCCGTTTTTTCGGGACCGCCAGGTGTTTGGAAATATATTCCTTGGGCACATAATGATCGATCAGACCGCCCACAAAAAATCCGGCGAGGATGGGCCAGAACATGATCCGGACATATTCCAGAAAAGTCCGGCGGAATCCTTCCATCGCGGGAAAAATAACGGATGCCCCCAGCAGCACGAGCGTCAAGCCGCTGATAAGAAAAACCCCCGTCATGTACCACGGCTTTTTCTTACCCTTTTCTGCCGCGCAGCACGAATGAGGCGCTTGTTCTACCATGGAACCCTCACCCAGGCACAGGTGACAGTCACTTTGGGGGTGACTGTCACCTGTCTTTTTGCGCTCATCAAAAATTCCTCTGCTCCATGTCCCTTTCCATTTCTGCAGACGCGGGATCGACCGGCACAACAGGCGCTTCGGTAGCTACTGCTTCCGTCGCATTGACCTTGGCGATATACTTGGCCGGATCGCTCAGGAATGTTTTGTCGCATCCGGGGCAGCAAAGACCGTACCGCTTGCCTTCATAAACCACAAAATCTTTTCCATTCACCGGCCCGTCCATCACCGGGCACATCTTATTGCCCACATCCACGATCCCCGCCTGCGCCGTCTCGTCCGCAGCCAAAACCTGAGACGCCGCCAGCGGCATCATGAGCACAACCAGCAATGCTAATACGATCATTTTCTTCATACGGATCTCCTTCTTGAAAGTTAAACAACGGGCAGGACCGGGGTATGAGCCCCGGCCCGCCCCACAACTTTATTTCTTCGCACACTCACACGGATCGCATTTGCAAGGCTTGCACTGACATTGCTTACCCGCAAAGGCACTTGTTCCCACCGCACCCAACATCATTGTAAGCGCCATAACAGCCGCTAGAAACTTTTTCATTTTTATCACTTCCTTTCGACAAGGTTTATAGTTCCGCTCCTGCTAGAAACGCCAACCTTGCGGAGGAGCTCGAAAGGAAAATGTCGTGTTAAGAATATGTTGCACAAAAAAACCGGGCGGCGATTCGGGGAACCCTCCCCGGGAAAAAGACGGGCTCTGGGGTTTTGAATGGAAATCAACGAAA
>CAZPCF010000076.1:0-8360 GCA_964585045.1 uncultured bacterium | reverse complement strand
TCGATCGTGTGCTCTTTGAACTGGAGCGCAAGTTTGGCGTGGGCGTAGTCATTCTTGGCAACCACCAGAAGGCCCGAGGTGTCTTTGTCGAGGCGGTGCACGATCCCCGGCCTGACCTTATCTCCGGAATTCCCGAGTTTCTGGACATGGAAGAGAAGCGCATTCACAAGGGTGTGGTGGGGATTTCCGTGCGCCGGATGAACAACCATGCCCGCCGCTTTGTTCACGACCAGGCAATCGTCATCTTCATAGACAATGTCGAGTGGGAGCGCCTCGGCGGGAAGATCCTCCGCCGGCATGTCGAGCTTTTCGACGCGGATCCGCTCGCCGTCCTTGACCGGATAATGGGACGACACATTTTTTCCGTCGACGAGCACGCCGCCATTTTTGATCATCTTTTGAAGATGCGCCCGGGAGTGCTGGCTGGACATCTTTTGGGCAAGGAACACATCGAGACGCTGCTCAGCCTCCATGGGCTCCACCACAAACTCCGTAAAACGGTCCTTGGGCATGTTAGGCCGCTTTGCGCCGGCGGGACTGAAAAATAATGAAGGCAGCCACGATGATCACGGCGCTCAACCACTGGTTCGAGGTAAGCCCCATCCAAACCCAGCTGGGTTCGCGTAAAAATTCGATGGTATAACGGCCTATTCCGTACAGAAGGAAATAAAGAAGACTGATCTCGCCTTCGAACCGGGCCCGCTTCCCGCGGTTGATGAGAAATATGAAAAGCATGAGGTCATAAATTGCCTCATAAAGCTGGGTCGGATGCACAGCATACGGAAGTTCAGGGAACCGGACGGCCCAGGGAAGATCACAGGCCTTGCCAAAACAGCATCCGTTCAGAAAACATCCGATCCGTCCAAAGGCGTGGCTCAAGGCGACATACGGCACAAGAAAATCCAGGATCTTCCAGAAGGACCATTTCTTCTTCCGGGACATCAGCCAGAGGCCCAGGAAACCCGAGATAGCACCGCCATAGAAGATCAGCCCGCCTTCCCAGATCGCAAAGATCTTAAGCGGCTCGGCCCTGTAATAGGAGAAATTCTGGAGCACGTAAAAAAGACGGGCCCCGAGGAATCCCCACACCAGGACCGCGAAAGCCATATCGAGCACTTCTTCGGGTTTGGGGAACCCTTCTTTGACGGCGCGGCGTTGCATCAGAAAAAGAGAGAGCAGAACACCGATGGCAATGCAAAGACCGTACGAGTAGAGATGGATCGCTCCAAAAGAAAAAAGGATGGGTTTCATGTTTTTTCTTTGGACACGAGAACACGAATAAAATAAAGACAGACACCGATCGTGATCGCGGTGTCAGCAATGTTGAACACCGGCCAGACCCGGAAATCCAGAAAATCGATCACGGCATCGAAACGCAAGCGATCGATCCAGTTCCCTATCGCACCGCCCAAGATCAAGCTGAGCGCCCAACGGTCCGCGGTCGAAGTTCCATGAGCTGCAGTGCCGTGAGAACGGTTCGCGATCAAGAAGAGAAATACGAGACTGATCGTGATCACCGTAAAAAGCGCCGGCGCATAGTTGCTGAAAAGTCCGAACGCGACGCCGGAGTTCCTGACGAGCGTCAGGTCCAGAACATGCGGAATAAGAGAGAGGGAGCTCTGAGGAGAAAGATACTGAAGGGCGAGAAATTTGGAAAACTGGTCAATGAGAACTACGGACCCTACAAGGGCGTAGAAGAACATTACTGATGACGTTTGTTCTTCTCCTCTTCTTCCTGGGCCTTCATCGAAAGACGGGTATAAGGCATGGCCAAAAGACGTTTCTTGGGGATCGGCGTTCCGTAGATCTCGCAGACACCGTAGGTGCCGTCCTCGATCCTTTTGAGGGCGATGTCAATGTCGTTTAAAAGCTGCTGCTCGTTGGACGCCAACCCGATGTTAAGCTCCCGGTCATAATTATCGGTCGCCATATCTGCCACGTCGGAAAGTTCCCCGGCATGGCTGGGTTGGTTCCCGTTCAGTGTATCTCCCTCGATCTGCTGGAGATCTCCGGCGATCTTTGCACGTAACTGAAGAAGCATTTTTTTGTAAATGCCCAGCTCTTTCTTAGGAAGCCGCTTTACTTTCACCGCCTTGGCTGGTTTCTTGGCAGACTTTTTCACGGATTTTTTGGAAGACTTTTTGGAAGATCTCTTAGCTTTTGCCATAAATTTTTAACCCACTTTCCTTGAAATTGAGGCGACATTATACTGATGCCCCCCTGGAGACGCAAGCGATAAGTCCATAAAAATGAGAAGGGGGCAGTCCCTGTCGCTATTTAAAAATGAAGAAAGGGTGAGGTCAGTCCCAATACTTTTCAATTGAAGCGAGCTGAAATTGGGGCAGTCCAAGTCACCCTTAATGAAATGGGAATAAAGACTTGGTCAATCCGAGGCGTATTCGGCCAAAGAACTTGGTATCTCGCCTTTTTTTTGGAGCTCCGTTTTCAAGGCCTTCAGGAAGGCATCGACCACGACTGGATCGAACTGGGTACCCGCACAATTCCGGATCTCGTGAATGGCAGAATCGATCGAGCGCCCCTCCCGGTAGCACCGGGACGAAACGATGGCATGGAAACTGTCCACCACGCAAATGATACGCGCTTCGATCGGGATCTCGTCCTTTTTGAGACCGCGCGGATAACCGCTCCCGTCAAAACGCTCGTGATGTGCCATAATGATCTCACGGACCTTTTTGAAATCCGTCAAAGGCTCCAGGATCCTGGCCCCTTTTTCCACATGGGTCTTCATGACCCGCCATTCTTCCTGGGTCAGCTGCCCCGGCTTACAAAGGATGTTATCCGGGATCCCGATCTTTCCAACGTCGTGCAGGATCAGCGCGGCCGACAGCAGGTCCTTGGCCTTTCCGGAAAGATCCATCCCCATTTCGTGGGCTGTCATCATCCCGAGGCGCTCCACTTCTGAGACATGACCAAAAATATAGGGTTCCTTGGCGTGAACTTCTTCGGCTAGCGAACGCATGATCTCGTAATAGGTCCGCTGTTCCTTGTCGCGCATTCTTTCGATCTCCGCGAGACGCTTCGCGAGCTCCTGATTCTGCTCGACAAGATTCTGGTTGTATTCCGCGGTCTTGACGGCCATCGAGCAATCGTGGGCCAGCGTCTGGAAGAAAGTGACCTCCTGTGTGGTAAAACAGCGGCCGTTGACACGCCGACCCAACATCAACAGACCCACGAGCGTATCCTTGAAATATCCGGGAACGAGCAACTCCACCTTCAGATTCTGCATCGTTTTCTGGATCCCTGCGAGCTGGTCCGCCTTGGAATTCGAGGCCAGCCGGAATTCGGCACGTGAAAGCATTTTTTTAACGTCGGAGAAAAAAAGGAAGTCTTTTTGGAACGGCAGCTTTTTCTTGGACCCCGAAAACCACTGGACGAGAGGATGGCTCGAATCGAATTTCACGAGTCCTATCGGAAGGCGTTTGGTTCCCTTCGAATTGACGAAAACATAATGCCCCTTCTTCGGATCAAGAACCAGGAGCGAGGCATGCGCGAGGCCGAATTGCCGGTCGATGAAACGGGTGATGAGCTTGAGAAGGCGGTCGGGTCTTTTGAGGCGGACCATACTACGGGCTACGTCCCGCAGGACTTCCTGATAATCGAATTTTTGGGTATTCAGCAAATCCGCTTTCGTCGGCATAAAAATCTCCCCCGGCGCGCGGGGTTTCTTTCTAGTGCTGTGTCCAATTAATTTTATGGATCCGCAGTCCTGGTACCGTTAACCCGTAAAATCAAAGGTCAACGGTGCTGGGTCCTCACCGTACCGGCGACAAGGACTCCGGCTTTACTGTCCCGGCAGCAGGGACCCGCTGAGTATCAGGAGCCCTTGGCAAGAATGTCGATCTTGTCCTGAACGTCTTTTTCGAGATATTCAAGGCTCAGGGGCTTGGTGATGTAATTATCCGCTCCAAGCCGCATGGCTTCCTCGATCTTTTCTTGCGTCTCCACGGCGGTCACCATGATGACCTTCACCCGGGGATACAATTCTTTGATCTTCTTCAGGGTTTGAAGGCCGTCCATCCCCGGCATCTGGATATCCAGAAGCACAACGTCGGGATGAAAAAGGGCCATTTGCTCAAGAGCTTGGGCCCCGCCACTCGCAACCGCGACCTTAAAATCGCGGTCCTCAAAAAAGGATTTTAAGAATTCACAGATCTCGATCTCGTCATCTACGATCAATAATTTACCCATCCTCGCATTCCTCCCGGCGTGAGTGTGACCCGACATTGGTTAAAGGCACTTCAGGATATTTTTCATGATTCACTTCTGGAATCTAAGACCGGCGCGCCGGTCCTTTCTGCTTCTGTATTTCGTGTTGCCTTCGTTTCTTGCGATAATGACGTCGAGCCTCGTTCCAGCCGGGCCGGTTCCGCCGCGTACGGCAGTTGAAGAATGAACATACTGCCGACCCCGACCTGGCTTTCAACGCGGATCGATCCGCCGTGACGATGCACGATCTGTTTGGTCACGAAAAGCCCGAGCCCCACCGCCTCGTGGCGCGTGGTGTAGAACGGATTGAAAACCTTGTCAAGATGTTCGGCCGGGATCCCTTTCCCCGTGTCCGAACACACGATCTCAATAAGCTCCTCATCCGGGCGATACTTCAATTCCACAACGATCTTCCCCTCCGACCCCACGGCCTCCACGGCATTCAGAAGCAGGTTGAGGAAGATCTCCCGGATCTCCTGCATATTCGCGAAAAACGGCGGCAGTCCCGGGTCCAGGTTCCTTATGATCTCGATCTTGTCCATCGAAGCCTGATAGGCCAAGAGCGAAAGTGTCTCATCCAGCACTTTTTCCAAAGAGATCCACTCTTGCGGTCCCCGGGAACCCTGCGAATACATCAGAAGCTTCCTTGTTATATCGGCTGCCCGGCGCGTTTGCTTCACTATCGCATTTAAAGCGTCCTGAATGTTCGGCTCAAGCTGCTTAGGCCCTTTTTGCATGAGCAGGACCTGGGCCTTTCCGGAAATGATGGCCAAAGGATTATGGATCTCATGGGCGATACCGGCGGCCAGCTTCTCGATGGCGTTCAATTTGGTCTTCTGGACCCACTGGGATTGAGAATCCTGGAGCTCCAGGTTAAGCTGTCTCAGCCGTTTCACGACCAGGGCGTTATGCACACAAGGAGCGATCGCCGCCGCGAATTCCCGGAAGAAATGGAAGTCCCCCTGGTCAAACACGGTATCCGGCACAAGTGCCCCGAACGCAAGGAGCCCCACCAGCTCCCCTTTTACGAACAGCGGAATGATCCAGGCGGCCTGCAGAGAATCGAAATCGCACGCCAACGCATTCGCTTCCTGCCAAGAAAGGCTCTGAAGCACCGGCCCGCGCATCAGAACATGCGGTCCCGTCTGATGGATCATTTTTACAAGGGGTGTGTCGGCCACGAGGCGGATCTTTTTGGAAGCCGAGATCGTCCACCCGTAGGCCGATGCAACCTCAAAATTGTTTTGGAACGGGTCCGAAACGAGTAAGGCCACGGTCTTGAGTTGCAACACCTCGCCAAACGTATTCACCACCAGGTTCGCGATCTCCTGAAGGTCCAGATTGACGGCCAGCTCGCCCGCAAGGTCCATCAGGGTGATCTGGGCGAATGTTTTTTTGTGGAAAAAATATTTCTCGAGGAATTTTTTAACCAAACGCTCCGTGGATTTATAGGCCGCCACAAAGATCACGGTCATCACGAGGATCGGAAGCAACGGATGATGGACCCAACGATTCAAGGCCCCGGAAGATGGTATCAGAAAAGGAAGCAGGTAGGCGGCGAAGGCTCCCAGAGAGAAGAGGACGAGGCCTACCAAGACCTTTTTCAGGACCGTCTTCGGAGTTCTCACATGGGAAGACACTTCTTTTTTAAAAATGGGGCCATCCCCTTTGTTTCACGGCTTCGCCCCCCTGACCGCTTCAACGCACTTGGGACAAAGGGACACGTGCTCAGGATCCCGGCCGAGGGAAGATGAGTAATTCCAGCAGCGAACACATTTCGCGCCTTCCGCTTTGGTCACGAGGACCTTCAGTCTGAATTTCTTCTGGAATGCCGCGGAAAGACCTTCTGCGGCTTCCATACCCTCCACGGTCTTTGTTTCCAGAGCGACCTGGGACACGACAAAAACGCGAGCGAGTTCTTTTTCATATCTATGTAATATTTCGGCCGATTCCGGATCTTCTGCAGTGAAGATCACCTTCGCCTCAAGCCCCGCACCGATCTCTTTGACCTCGCGCTTTTTCTCAAGGAATGGCGTGATCGCGTTACGGACCTCGCGGAGGTGTTCCCAATCCCGGAACTCATTCCCCTCTTTGGTTTCACGGGAGACGGGCCACGCGCTCGCATGCACCGTCGTCACGTTCTCCTCAAGCTTGTACGCTCTCCAAACTTCATCCGCCGTGAAGGGCATTATGGGCGCCACGATCTTCACCAAGCGTGAGAGGATATAAAAAAACGCTGTCTGGGCGGAGCGGCGAAGCCAGGAGTCCGGCGCCGCGGTGTAGAGCGTGTCCTTCAAGGCGTCCAGGTAATAGGCGCTTAAGTCCACCACACAGAAATCGTAGACCTCGCGGTAGATCTCATGGAATTCAAAACGTTCGTAGAGATCCGTCACCGACGCGACCAAGTGATCGGTCTTGGTCATCGCCCAACGGTCGAGTGGATGCAGTTTCTCATAAGGGACCGGGTGCTTCGCAGGATCAAAATCATAAAGGTTTGAGAGAAAATAACGGAACGTATTTCGGATCTTGCGATAGGTGTCCACCAGTTGTTTTAAGATCTCGTTGGAAAGACGGACATCGAACTGGTAGTCGCAGGAAGTCACCCAAAGACGAAGCACGTCCGCGCCGAATTCTTTCATAACGTCTTGCGGGGTCACGACGTTCCCGGCAGATTTCGACATCTTCTTCCCCTGTCCGTCCATCACGAACCCGTGCGTCAGAACGCTCGTGAACGGACTTTTATTTTCAAGCGCCATGGCCGTGGTAAGCGCGCTTTGGAACCATCCCCGGTGTTGGTCGGAGCCCTCAAGATAAAGGTCTGCCGGGTACCGGAGCCCCGGATGCCGGCGAAGCACGGCTTGGTGACTCACGCCCGAATCGAACCAGACGTCGATGATGTCGGTTTCTTTCTCGAATTCGCTTTTGTGGCATTTCGGGCATTTTGTTCCGGCCGGTACAAAATCCGAGGCCGGACGCGCAAACCACGCATCCGCTCCCTCTTTTTCAAAAAGCTCCAGGATCTTTGCCTTGGATTCCTTCACAAAGTGGACCTTTGGGCAATGGCTGCAGCGAATGACCGGGATCGGCACGCCCCAGTACCGCTGGCGGGAGAGGCACCATTCGGGGCGCGTTTCCACCATGGCCCCGATGCGATTCTTGCCCCAATCCGGAATGAACTGGATGTCCTTTTCGATGGTTCTCTTCATGCGTTTGCGGAGGTCTTTGTGATCGATCTTCATGAACCATTGGGTCGTGGCCCGGAAAAGGATCGGTTTTTTGCAACGCCAGCAATGCGGATAACTGTGGGGATAATCCTCTTCTTTAAGGAGCAATCCCTTCTCGGACAAGAGCGCCGTGATCTTGGGATTGGCTTTAAAAACATGCTCGCCCTTGCAATAAGGGAATTCTTCGGTGAATTTCCCCCTGTGATCCACAGGCGAAAGGATCGGCAAGCCGTTCTCCAGATGCCCGTGCTTGTAGTCGTCCTCTCCGTGTCCCGGCGCGATATGGACGATCCCCGTGCCGTCTTCGCTTGAAACGTAATCCGCAAAAATAACCTTCGAAACCCGGTCAAGAAAAGGATGCTTCGCCTCAGCGCCTGAAAATTCCTTGCCCTTTTTGACCCCGATCTCTTTCATTTCCTTGATACCGAGTTTTTCCTGGAGCTTCTGCGCTAGTTCGCGCGCGAAAATGAGCTTCCCTTTTTCCGTTTCGACGGTGACGTATTCCAGGTCGGGGTGCAGGGCCAGTCCCACGTTGGCGGGAAGAGTCCACGGCGTTGTGGTCCAAACAAGATAGTGGGCACCGCCGGCATTTAAGGCCGGAAACATCACATAGACCGATTTGGAGATCTTATCTTCGTATTCAAGCTCGGCTTCGGCCAGTGCCGTGTCGCAGTCATAGCACCACGGAACGGGCTTCAAGCGTTGTTCGATGAAACCTTCTTCATAAAGCTTGAGAAAAGACGCCGCGATCAAGGTCTGGTATCCGTAGTTCATGGTCAGGTAGGGATGGTCCCATTCCCCAAAGATGCCGAGACGTTTGAACTCTTCCCGTTGGATCCCGATATATTTTTCCGCGTATTTGCGCGCTTGCTTGCGAAATTCGACCCGGTCCACTTCTTCTTTGCGTTT
>CAZPCF010000075.1:0-8386 GCA_964585045.1 uncultured bacterium | reverse complement strand
TCCTCTCCGTTTTGTATTTACCGGCGAATGGTTTTGAAATAGAGTACTCCGTATAAGGAGATTTGGATTTGAAACTTAAGGCATTCGTTCCCCTTCTCTGCTTCTTTTTCCCCCTGACCCTTGCCTCTGTCTTGCACGCCGAGATCATCCAGCTCAAGAACGGCAATTCCATCAAAACAAAAATCCTTAAAGAAAATGAGGAGTTCGTGATCGTCGAAGCTCCCGGGGGAAAGGTGAAGATCCCCAAAAGTGATATTCAGATGATCTGGCGGGGGTCGGACGCGGAGATCCTTGCCGTCCAGGGCAAGCAGATCTTTTTCGCCAAAGGCATGGAACTTTACAAGGAAGGCCGATTCCAGGATGCCGTCGAAGCTTTTGAAAGGGCTTTGGGTCCGCGTGAGGTGAATGCCATCATCTATGCCAATATCGGAAGCGCTTATGCTTCCGCCGGTGAAATGAAAGAAGCAGAAACGAATTTCCTCGAAGCGCTCGAGGTAAAACCAAGAGATCCCGATACTCTCCTGAATTTGGCGCATCTCTATGAGGCTTCAAAGAATTACCAGGCCGCCGTTCCCTGTTACCGGAAAGTCATTGCATTGAAACCGGACAGTTTTGATGTGAATAAGAACCTGGCTTATTGTCTCTACATGGCAGGGGATTACTTGGCGGCGGCGAAGCTCTTTGAAGAGATGGGCAAGAAAAATGATGTCGTCGCCGCCTGTAATGCCGCCGAGGCTTACATCCAGGCCGGTGAGCTGGATCAGGCATCGGCAATTCTTGGTCAGCTGCTCGACGGGCCTTTCCTTACTTCTCGAACGTATCTCCTTATGGCGGAGGTTTCGAGGTTGCGGAAGGATTATAGCGGAGCAGAAGATTATTATGAGAAAGCTCTGAAAAATGATCCTGACGGCGCCAAAGTGAAGGCCGGTCTTGGGTGGTTGTATCTCGACATGAAAGAATGGGCGAAGGCCGAAGCGGCCTTTAATGAAGTTTTAGCGAAAGACCCGGGATCTTTGGGTGCGGCCCGCGGGTTGGCACAGGTTTTTATCCAAAAAGGGGAATTCCAAAAAGCGATCACCCAATATGAAGAGTTGGCAGAAAAAGATCCGGATGACCCGGCCGTTGCCAGCAGTATCGGGCTGGTTTATTTGAAGATGGACAAACCGAAATACGCTCTCGAGATCTTTCAAAAGGTCCTTGCCCAAAACGACCGGGACGCAAAAGCGCACACGAACGCCGGGCTGGCTTATGCTTTGATGAACGATGTCGATAATGCCCTAAAGGAATGGAACCGTGCGCTCGAATTGGACCCGAAACTTGAACCGGCGCTCCGGAACAAAAAATTATTGGAAGATGTTATGCGGGGAGATGGAAATGAAAAAATCGCTCCGAAATAAGGAGAAGGGGTTCACGCTTCTCGAAGTTTTGATCGCGGTCGTGATCATTGTTGTTCTTGCCGCTTCTGCGGTCCCCCTGATAGTTCACCAGATCGAAAAATCCAAAGAGTCCGAAGCGGTCGCCACTCTCGGGGCCATCCGCTCCGCGGAACTTCGTCTCCATGATATGACCGGACGATTTATTGCGGCGGCTGACGAAGCGGGGATCCAGACAGCCTTGGGCCTTGCCGTCGGAGGAGGTTTTTATAATTACAAGATCATTGAAGCAGATGGAGAAAATTTTCTGGCCCTTGCCACGCCGATAGGCCCGCTTAGCGACTGGCTCGAGGAGCTTAAGATCAACAAGGACGGTTTTGTGGGTTACGCGCCTGGCGGCGGGGGTAGCTCTAGCGGTGGTTCCGGCGGCAGCTCCGGCGGCGGGAGCAGCGGCAGTTCCGGCGGCGGGAGCAGCGACAGTTCCGGCGGCGGGAGTGGCGGCAGTTCTGGCGCCAGCGTATTAGTGTTAAGCACCCTTTTAGATGTTACTCCGGTCCAAGCTGTTAGCGCCAAACCACCCTTCACGGGTTGGGCAGAAGATATCCAAGAAGTGATCGATCTTCTGGCTTCGGCAACAAGCGCATTAACATCTCCCGGAGTGACAACGGGTGCCGCTATCGCTGCCTATATCAACGCTAATCAAATAGAAACCTCCTTTATTCCCAAAGCAACCATGGACGAAAAATGCCCGCCAGGCACCGAGGGAGGCAGTTCAGCCCTAGGGTGTCAGGAGTCCTGGTCCGATGGTACAAGCATAATATATATTCTGGATGATTATGAGGGGAATAAGTATGCTGCCGCAGCCATATTGGCTCATGAAGCCTTGCACGCGATTTGGTGGGAAGATTATTATAATTACACTCAAACGGGTGTTCCTCCCACCTTCGGGATGCCGATCCCCAGCGGAGGCATACGAAGTAAAAACTCACAAGATCAGGAATATCACGGCAAGTTAACCGACGCAGAGATCTGGCATGAATTCAGCACCACGTATGGAGATGCAGTGTATGACACCGAAAATCTTTGGCAGCAACTTTACTATGACGAGTATTATTTTTATGGAAAGTCCGAAGATGTCGGCAAAGAAAATCTCATCGCCTATTATCCTAGCTATGTCGATCTGCCCGAATATTGATGCGCTGAGAGGGATCTATGGGATCTGAAAAAAACAAAAAACGAACGATCATTTTAATGATAGCGGCCGCCTTGCTCGCCGGAGCCATTGCCTATAATTTTGATGATTATTTTCCCCGAGGCACAGAACAAAAAAGGAAGAACATGGTCCAGTATGCGATTTTTCAAAGTGCTAATCCCGCGTTCGATTTTACTTTCGAATACCCTAAAGTAAAATGGTCTCCCGAGGAAACTCAGGGGAGGATCGAAAAATATGATACCGTGCGCTTAAAAGGGCCGGTGGACCTTGAAAAAAAGTTTATGACTTTGATCTCGGTCACTGTCAAACTTGAAGAAACGGGGAAAACGGCGGCGGATCTTCTTGAAGAATATATAAAAATGATTTCGGGAGGGCCAAAATTCAGAGTGCTCAGCAAAAAACGGATAGAGGTTGGGGGAGAAAGGGCCTCTTCGGGCCTCTTTGAGCATGAAGCTCGTTTACCGATGGATAGCCTGGATGCCGCGCCTGTCATGGTGGACGAGCAAACGGTTTTTTGGGTCAGGAACGGTAGATCCTACCGGATAACTTTTCGCGTTCTTGCGGCTCAACAAAAAACCAATCTTCCGGTTTTTGAACATGTTCTAAGAACGTTCAAATTCAAAAAATAAGCCCCCTTGGAACGTTCATTCATTAACATTGGTCAGTAAGTACTGCTTGAAATCTCGCTTTTTTTCCCGCATCATGGTGCCTCGCAACCCCCTAGGAACACATTTAATTTCTCCAGGCACTGCGCTACCGTTGATCTTATGGGTCCGCAGCGCCGTACCGTTAGCCCGTAGAAACAAATAAAAAACGGCACTACAAGGCAGTCATGGAATATTTGATTTACGCCAGAAAATTCAGGCCGCAGACATTCGAAGAGATCGTGGGGCAGGAGACCATTACCACGACCCTGAAGAATGCGATCCGTCAGGAGCGCGTCCCGCAGAGTTTTCTTTTCTCGGGCCCCCGGGGCGTGGGGAAGACCTCGACCGCGCGTATTCTGGCGAAGGCCCTGAATTGCAAAGAGGGCCCCACGGAAAAGCCCTGCGGGAAGTGTGTTTCTTGCAAAGAGATCGAGCAAGGGAACTCCATGGATGTACTTGAGGTCGACGGCGCGTCGAACCGGGGCATCGAGGAGATCCGTACACTTCGCGAAAACGTGAAATTCAAGCCGTCGGCGGGCCGCTACAAGATCTACATCATTGACGAAGTCCATTCGTTGACGGGTGATGCCTTTAATGCGCTCTTAAAGACCCTCGAGGAGCCGCCGGCGCATGTGAAATTCATTTTTGCCACGACCGAATCCCACAAGGTGCCGCTTACGATCCTGTCGCGCTGTCAGCGTCTTCAGTTCAAAAGGATCTCGGTCCCCGAAGCGGTCGAAAAGCTTGAGAAGATCGCGCAGAAGGAAAAACTGAAGTACGAGAAGAACACGCTTTTTATGATCGCGAGAGCCACGGAGGGCGCGCTTCGTGATGCGGAAAGTCTTTTGGACCAGCTGGCGAGTTTTTCCGAAGGGAAGATCAAAGAAGAAGATGTCCTGACGCTTCTCGGGCTCGCGCCGGAGGAGATGTATGTTTCAGTGCTTGCGGCCATTCGCGGGAAAAAAGGGGATGAGATCTTC
Source organism: uncultured bacterium (assembly GCA_964585045.1). Taxonomy (GTDB): domain Bacteria; phylum Omnitrophota; class Omnitrophia; order Omnitrophales; family Aquincolibacteriaceae; genus Aquincolibacterium. The sequence continues at coordinate 4,173 of CAZPCF010000075.1, read as the reverse complement.
GGGCTCGTGAAAAAACTTTATGAAGAAGGCGCCGATCTTGCACAATTCGCCAAAGGCCTCTTCGAAGTGTTCCGGCATCTTCTGGTCCTGAAGACCGCGCCGAAGGCCGAGGCATTGATCGAAGCGAACGTTGAAATGATCGCGAAGTTACGGAAACTGGCAGCGGATCTCCCGCAAGGCGAGTTGCTTTTGGCCCTTTCGATCTTGCAGAACCTGCAGATCCAGTTGCGCCGGCCGGTGGCTTCGCCTAAATTGCTCGTTGAGGCCGCGCTTCTCAAACTTGTTTATATGGATGGCTTAAGATCCGTCGAAGACCTCGTTCAGGGCGCATCCCCCGGGTATAAGAGCAGCGCCACGATCCCGGTCATGGAAAAAAAAACGTTAAAACCAGTCACCACCGCTGAAGAAAATAAAGCGTCAGTCACAAATGCCCCTCTTTCGCAAAGAGGGACTAGAGGAGATTTAAATCCCCCTTTGTCCCCCTTTACAAAGGGGGAAAGTGAGGATCGGCCGGTTCCCGCAGTATCTCCCCAGGAAGGCCTGACGCTCAATGACGTCGAGAGGGTGTGGCCTCAGGTGATCGGGATCGTGAAAGCCAAGCGCATGTCCCTGAGCCTTTATCTTGCCGAAGCCGAACCCGCGGAAGTGGAAGGTTCAGTGGTCGTGCTGGGGCTTCCGTCCGAATTCCGGTTCCATAAAGAGACGCTCGAAAAAGATTCAAATAAACAGGTCATTGAAGAAGCGTTCGCACAGGCTCTTGGAAAAAAGATCCGGGTTCAATGTGTCGTGACCGAACGTGACGGAATGACCCAGGAAGCGGCCGCGGACAGAACGCCGGCCGCGGACGAAGGCGTGCCGGACATTGTTTCGAAGGCCCTCGAGATCTTTGACGGCTCCAAAGTGATCCGCAAAGACTGATCCACCCGGAAGACAAGCCATGAAAGCCTACTCGGAATTAATGACGAAATTGGTCGAGGCGCTCTCCAAGCTTCCGGGCATCGGCAGGCGTTCGGCCGAGCGCATGGTCTTTTATCTCCTGAAAACAAAAAAAGAAGAGGCCCTTGCGCTCGGAGAGCTCATCAAACAGCTTCGCGAGAGCGTGGTTTTTTGCAGTGTTTGCCATAATTTTTCGGACCAGAAGCTTTGCCACATCTGTTCCGATCCGGGTCGTGACCATGGGCTTATTTGTGTGGTCGAGGACCCCAAAGACGTCGTGGCGATCGAAAAGACGGGAAGCCATCACGGGGTCTATCACGTTCTGCTGGGGGCCCTGTCGCCGCTGGACGGGATCGGACCGGATCAGATCTGCATCCAGGATCTTCTGGAGCGTGTGAAACAAAAGAAGGTCCGGGAAGTCATTCTTGCGACCAATCCGAACACCGAAGGAGACACGACTGCGCTCTATCTTGCGAAGGTCTTGGCGCCTTCCAAAGTGAAAGTGACACGTCTTGCCCGCGGTATTCCGGTCGGCAGTCACATTGAATACACGGACCAGGCCACACTTTCCCGCGCTTTTTCAGGGCGCCATGATTTTCATTAAATTCAAAAATTAATAAGGAATCATGACTATCCTGGTTTTCAATAAAAAATTCATGGAAAACCAGGGCGCCATGCTTTTCATTAAACAATGATGCAGTCCTTCAAGAACATCACCGCGCTTGTCACCGGAGCCTCTTCCGGGATCGGAAAGGCCCTGGCGCGCGAATTGGCCGCGCAGGGCGCTCATTTGATCCTTGTCTCGCGCAATACCCAACGATTGGAGCAGGAAGCGGAAGATCTCAAGATCCGCTTTGGCGTGAACGCGCACATTTTCCCGGCGGACCTGAGCCGTCATGAAATTTGCCAGGGACTTTTTGAGTGGACACGAAAAAACGATCTTACCGTGGATGTTCTCGTGAATAACGCCGGTCTCGCGCATTACGGTCCTTTTGATGAAGCGGGCCTTGAAGACACGAGCGCCATGTTGGACCTGAACGTTCGTGCCCTCACGCACTTGACGCGCCTTTTTCTTCCCGGGATGCTTGAAAAAAGAACGGGCGGAGTTTTGAACGTGGCTTCCACCGCCGGCTTTCAGCCGATCCCTTATCTTTCCGTTTACGCGGCGACCAAGGCGTTCGTGCTTAATTTTTCCGAGGCGCTGTGGAAGGAATGTAAAAGCCGCGGGGTGCGTGTTTTTTGCCTTTGCCCGGGAAATACGCTCACGCGTTTCCACCAGACCGCCGGGATCAATAAGCAGAGAATGTTCTTTAGCGCTTCGGCCGCAGACGTCGCACGATTCGCCCTTAGAAAATTCTTGAAGTCGGACCAACCCTCGGGGATCTACGGTTTTTGGAACAAGCTCATGATCTACGCGGAGCGGTTGAGCCCGAGACGCCTGACAACGCTTGTGACGGGGTTGATGTATCGACCGAACGGAACTGGAGACCGGAGACCACAGACCACAGACTAACGCGTTACGTTTTAAAGTTTCTGGTCTCTCGTCTCAAGTCTTCGGTCTATGCCACAAAGCTAATGAGAGTTGCGTGCCGTTCATTCCTTCGTTAGAATAACCCCTCGTTTGGGATTTGAGATCCATGCGGGCATAGCATAATGGTAATGTCCCAGCCTTCCAAGCTGGTCATGCGGGTTCGATTCCCGCTGCCCGCTATGAACCGAATCGGATTCAAATCCGATTTGGTTCATAGAATGCGTACGGGAATCAAAGGGAGCGCTTGCATGCGAATATGACAGATGTCATGTTCGCAAGTGCGGATGGCCGTCCCAATTTAGAGTAAATATTTCAATGAAAATTGGGACTGCACTGATTTCCAATTTCGACTTAATGAAAAATCAGGCGACCTGTAGCGAATGAAATGAGCGGAAGGCGCCGATTCCCGTAGCTATCTATTTCTTAAAACTTTCCTAACCCCCGAACTGCTTTTTATGAACCCTATCAAAAAAACCTTATTTTTGGTTGAATACGGCGCCTTCAGGCTTTTGGCATTCCTGCTCCGTCTCATTCCTCTCCGGACAAGCTATAAGATCGCGGATGCTCTGGGGATCTTTATTGTCCGGGCCCTTGGGATCCGGCGGGAGACCATGCTGAAAAATCTTCGCCTGGCATTCGGAGAGGAGAAAACCGAATTTGAACTTCTCCGGATCGCTGAAAAGTCGATGGGGAGCCTTGGCAAACTCGCCTTCGAGTTCATTCGAACACCGGAAGCTTCCGCCAATTCCGAACGGTACATGGAACCACCGGACGTGTCCCCGCTCCTGGAAGCTGTGGAAAAAAAAGGTGGTTTTATCGCGATCGTTTCGCATTTTGGAAATTGGGAGTGGCTCGCCATTCCCATTAAAAAATACGGGCTTCACGTGCACGCGGTGGGCCGCCCGCTGAAGAACCCTTATCTTTACCGTTATATCCGGGAAATGCGCGAAGCGGCGAACCTGACCAATATCGAAAAATCAGGTGCCGTGCGGTCCTCTATCGAAGTGCTCAAGCATCGCGGGATCCTGGCCGTGCTGATAGACCAGCATGAGAGCCAGGGGTCGGTGTGGGTGGATTTTTTTGGGGCCAAAGCCGCGACGAGCACGTTGCCAGCGATGCTTGCTCTTAAGTACGAATATCCGGTGCTACCGGCGCTTTTTTACCGTGATGAAAACGGCCGCTCGAAGATCAAATACGGCCCGTTGTTTCCACTTATCAGGACCGGGGACCTCCAGGCCGACCTTTTGGCCAATACGCAGCAGTATGTTACGAAGATCGAGGAAGAGATCCGAAAACGGCCGGGGGATTGGCTTTGGGCCCACCGGCGCTGGCGGACTCCCTCGGACTAAAATTTTACTTCTCAGCGAGGGCCATTTTCTCATAACTCTTTTTGCTGTAAAGAGTTAGAGCAAAAAGAGCCTCGGCCGATCCACCAACCTCTAAAAAAGACCCAAGATACTCTCGTTGACTTTCACGGGATTCCTCATATAATACACCCATCAATTTTAGGAATGCGAAGAAGTGGGCGCACAAACCCACTTCTTTTTTTTCTCTAAGTTAGGGGACAGGCATTCATGGATCGCCTGCCCCCTGTAACGAACGTTGCGGGATCGGGGACAAAATGTCACAAGATCTGCTGGCGTCACTGGAATATATCGAAAAAGAAAAGGGGATCACCAAAGAGGTCCTCTTGGACGCGCTTCGTC
>CAZPCF010000074.1:0-8403 GCA_964585045.1 uncultured bacterium | reverse complement strand
GTCAAAGGGCGATATCCGCACGAGCCGGTGCACACCCGATTCGGCTTTCAAATAACCGTAGGCGTAGCCACCCTGTACAATAAAAGTCGCATTTTTGATCCCGGCCTCTTCCCCCTGCATCAGGTCGACCATCTGGACCGTATAACCATGCTGTTCCGCCCAACGCGTATACATTCGGTAGAGCATCTGAGCCCAATCACAAGCTTCGGTACCGCCCGCGCCGGCGTTGATGCTTACGATCGCATTGTTGGGATCAAAAGGACCTGACAAAAGTCGCTGGAATTCAAGGAGCTCGACTTCCCGGGCAAGCTTCGCAACGTCTTCCTGCAGTTCTTTGAGGGATTCTTCCTGGTTCTCGTCCACGATCCCGATAAGCTCCAGAAGATCTCGGGAAGTTTGATGGGCTTTGTGCCAGGGGTCCACGATCTTTTTGAGAACCTTGAGGCGTTCGACCGTGGCCTGGGCGTCCTGCGGGCGGTCCCAGAAATCAGCCCCGGTCATTTTCTCATTAATGTTCGAGATCTCACGCTCCTGAGCCTCAAGGTCAAAGATACCCCCTTATCTCTTGGAGCTTTTCCTTGAGATCCGTGATGCGGTCCTTGAGTGCAGCAATTTCTTCTTTCATAAGGGGGGTAGTGTAAATGAAAGAAGACAGGCAGTCAATTAATGCCTGTCCTCCTTTGCGTATGAGTCCCGAGGAACTAGTCCCGAGTCCCTGGCATCTAAAGCATCGGATTGTGTTTATGCTTGATCGTAGAAAGCTTCGCGGCCACCGCAAAAAATCCGACAAAAAGGATCAGGCTCTTCGGATCAAAAGCACGGAACCCGAACACGATCAAATAAAGAATCAGGCACACGGTCACGGCTAACGCGCTGCCAGCGACCAACTTATGCCTTTGGGGCTCTGTCATGGGGCACCTCCTGCCGTCCTAAACCTACCCGAGGATGCAAACCAAGCCGCCCAACTTCCGGCACTCTTATTTACGGCAACATTCTATCCTGACTTTTGCTTTCTTTCAACAAATGATGGTCTGGATTGTTTGTTTTCCTTCTTCCTGAGAACATCGATCAGAAAAAGCGTCGCTTTTCCGATCAACCATATCGCAAGAAGCAGAACGATCAGCCCGATAGCCAGACGAAGGAATATGCCCAGCACAAGCAAAAGCGGTAAAAGAAGAACCCCGATCCCGGAAAGGATCAGCGCCATGACAACAACCAACACCCCAACCAGAAATTCTTTCATAGATACCTCCCAGGATTGAATTCAGAACCGCTTAGAGTGTCTCATTATAGTCCCAATTCCCATCAATTTCAGATTTTTTGAAATTGGGGCCATTCTTGTCACCATTAAGGAAAAGAATTGAAGCCAAGAATAGAGCTTTCTTCCTTCCCTTAAATACATTTTTCGTTATAATGCCCTTCTGTTTCACTCATAAATATCGTGGCGGTCGTAGCTCAGTTGGTTAGAGCACAAGATTGTGGATCTTGGGGTCGCGGGTTCAAATCCCGTCGACCGCCCCAATTTTCTTTTAGAGTGGCATTAAGCGCATTAACTCCTTGCGCGGCAGGTATTTCGGCAGGTTCTAAACTCTCAAGCAGTTCTGGAATGTCTGACGCAACCTCGCGGATCATTTCAAGAGGCGGTTTAAGGTCAACCTGCAAGGTTCTAAACTTGAAAATGAACTTGACCCCCAAGCCCTGCAAGATGTCCCGCTTGGCTTCCAAATCCCCGGTCTCAAACCTTTGCTTGGCGGTTTCGGCAAAGTCCAGAGCCTTATCAGCGTAATTGAGCCATGCTACGGCGCGGCGATCTGTATCCCGTGAAAGTTCCACAAGTTTCTTCTGCTCCGCAAGCAGTTCATCTTTCCGGCGTTTAAAAACATCGGCTTCAATTTCTCCGCCTAATCGCAGGTCTATCAGGGAGGACATTTTCTTGTCGCAAAGTTTGATCGCGTTATTGCGAACATCCCTGATTTTATCCTGATCCTGTTTTTCCTTTTCGTGGTCTTCCTTGAGGTGTTTCATTGCCCAGTCATGGAATTGAGCCGGGATGCGGATACGCCCGACCATGTCATAAATCTGCGCCTCTAATCCTTCCTCCCTGATAGGCTGTTGGGAACATTTCGGGTCAACGCCCCGATTGCATCGGTAATAGGTGTAATGATGGTCATTCCCGTTTTTGCAATGCTTCGTTTTTCCCTCGGCGGTAATGCCCGCGCCGCACTCCCCGCAACGAATGATCCCCGTATAAGCAAACTTCTTGTAACGGGGCTGTGCTTTATAGCGGCTATGCAGGACTCTGTTCGCGGCCTCAAATTCGCCTTTGGTAATCATCGGCTCATGTTTGCCCGGATGGATGCCGTTCATCCAGCGAAATTCTCCATAATAAAATGGGTTCGTAAAAATATAGTGAATCTTGCTTTCCGCTATCTTTTTCCCGCTATGGGTTCGCAAACCGATTTCATCCGCAATTTCTTTCATCCGAAGCATGGAGTATTTCTTTTCCAGCAAAATATCCCATAGTCTTCTGACCAGATCAAATCTTTCCGGGTCTTTATAGATAGGCGGTCGTGTCGGGTCTTTATAGACATTGTTCAGATAACCGATAGGCGGCTTATGCGGAAACCATCCTTCCGCGACCTTGTGACGCATCCCTCGCTTGGTATTCAAGCTTAAATCAAGGACAAACTGATTCGCAGAGCCAAATTCAACGCTCATCATCAAAACATTGTCGGTCGGGTAATAACCGCGCTGGAAAGTCTGAATATGCTGAATAACGCCCCGCTGTAGCATCCAGCTTATTGTTCCGCCGTCGATGGGATTCCGGGCAAGGCGGTCAAGTTTCCAACAAAGAAGCCCCTGCGCTTTCCCTGCATGGATCAGCTCAAGCATTTTCGTGAAAACGGGGCGGCCGGGGGCTTTGGCAGATTTTTCTTCTGTGAATATTTCCGTGATCTTTATACCTTCGCGCTTGGCCAGTTCCTTCAGCTCGTCGATCTGGGAAGCAACCGAAGCAACTTGCCTGTCTTCGCCTTCGGAAGACTTGCGGGCATAGAGAAAATATTTAAGGTCATTGGGCTTATTCATATTCATGTTTCCCTGGGTCATATTGTATAGCGGTTCGCCCTCAAATAAAACGATTACTCGCTTGTCCTCGTTTGCAGTTCCTTGAAAAGCCGGGCGGTCGTAACGCCCGAAAGATCATCCGCTCTTGTTTCATCGGCTTTAAAATCAATTCTTGCAATAACATCTGTTACCCGGAAATAGTCCATGTTCCCGTAGCAGAAGGTCGTTCCGATGCTTTCATGTCCCACATTCTGGCTGATCGCCTTCATCTGCTCCGGGGTTCTTGCGCATCTTCGCGCCTCGTCAATGGCCGTATGCCGGAACTTGTGCGGAGAGTAATACTTTTCTCCTGCCGCCAATGCGCGAAGTTTAAAAGCCTTCGACATTGATCCTGTCGATTGCCAGAAAATAGGCTCGATGCTATCGCCCTCAAAGCAATAATCCGTATCGCTCTTTTGCTGTAATTTGGTTCGCGGAAATACGGGGTCAGTATTCGTATAAAGTTTTTCTGTTTTGAGGTAGTTATACCAGTCCAGAAAGTACCCCATCAATTCATCATCAAAAAGGAACAGTTTTGTAACGATCTGCTTTGAGAACTTGGTTTTTACGCCTTTCTTGGGGTTCTGGTCAACGATCAGCGTTTCAGGGTTGAAACACTCCATCGGGAGCGAAATAACCGCGCTATCCCGCATTGCGCTCAAAAGCGTGAAGGCTATTAAAGCCCGGTCCCGGCGATCAACTTCGTTCCGTATGTCGATGGACTGGCAAACCTTTTTGACATACTCCGCCGAAGGATATTCCAGCCGCTTGGGACTGATGGCCATCCGGGACTGCTTCTTGTCCAGTTTGAGATACTGGACATGGTAGGGAGAAATCCGGGATTTATAGCCGGGTTGCCCGGAAAGCCATGTGAAAAAGTCCTTCAAATGCCGCAGGACATGGTATTGCGTGGTCAAGCATACGGCCTGCTTCGTCCGTTTGTTCCGGGCCGATTCCAGCCATTTCTTAAACGCCTTCGCTCTCTGATCGTTAAAAGCCGCGAAGTCTTCATCCCCGCCAAACTCCTCATACTTCCAGATCGCTTTTTCGACAGCTTCAACCGTCTTTTCCGAAAAGCCCTCCGCTCCCCTTAAATGGGCGAAATACTTCCGCTTGACCTTCTCATTCTTCGCTTTGATCTCATTCATGTTCAACCCCGTTTCCATTCTTTCTGTTTGTCAGTGATTAAGACAGGGGGTAAGTCCCCCTTTAATCCTTTTCGATGTTTCTCACATCTTGTCCCGGATTCGGTGTACATTCCGCATTTTCCGGCATACCCCGTTTCGTAATCGCAAAAGAAAATCACAAGTCCGCACTTCGCGCATTTTAGGCCGATCCAAGTGTGTTTATCGCCTTTCTTATCGCACCGCGTCATAACTTGAATCCTTCCCCTGATTAAAAACATTCTGGCTCGATTCCGGCACGGCACTGAATCGGTTTACGATCCCGCCGCACTCAACGCACCGCCCGCGCAAGGTGTAGAAAATCATTCCTTTTCCGATTGTGGCCGGATTGACGACAGATTGAACGCCCGCCCCGGAGACGGCCTTTTTACACGAAAGGCAGTAGAACTGCCCCGCACCCAAGCAAACCCTGCGCTTGGCCTGTTTTGCGCGGATAAATGCCCTTACTGCGCTTCCCATGACCAGAAAGGGGCTTGATCCCGGCACAATGCTCATCCCTTCGCGCCGCCACCCCTGAACGGTTCGGATATGCACTTCCACCGTTTCCGCCAATTCTTTCAACGAATAAGACCTTTTATTTTTGATCCGCTTCAGATTGTATTTTTTCTTCATGGCCGTTTCTCATATTCATTTTTGGGGGGTTGCTGAAAACCGTTTTGTAAAGGGCGAATAGTCCCGTGGCCTTTTCGGTAGCGTCCGCGTCCGTCAACACCACGCCGTATACCTGTAAATAAATGCCCTTAAACTCCTCAATCGCCCGCTCGGACAACATGGCTTTAAAAACTGCTGTAGAGGCGGTTCTTCAGAAACTTCAAGCTGTCGAAAAGTTTCTGGGGATTGATCGTGATTTCCTGCTTCCAGTAGTTTTGAGCGATATTTTTGATGGCCGCAGAAGGCTTGAAGAAGAACAAAGCCTTCCCGTTGGGTTGTCGCTCGATATGGTCGAGCGGATGGCCGAAAGCCACCAAGACAGCGGAAATGTTCAGGTCGTAGGTCGTGAAACAATCTTCATTCTTGTTCATGCTCATTCTCCTATGGTTTTACTGACACCAAAGGAATGGCGTTAACAAGAAAAGCCAGTCAATAGGCGGACAAAGATTTTTAAAAAAATTCTGTTACCCGATGAGAAGGAAGGGCTTACGAAGGCTGTTTTTTTGAAGAAAATTGCGCGAAGATGTTAACAGTGCCGGGATGTTAACGGTTCTGTTAACGACGGGAAGTGTTGCAACAACTCAAGACGGGATTAAGCCCCCATTTGTCGCGGGGAAATTGATGCAGGATCGCGGTCGCGTTATGATCCCTGCAAATCTTGCGGATTTCAGCGATGCGGTTTGAAATTGTGCTACGGTTGATCGCAAAGCCTCTTTTACACAATTCGGCGGGGCTTTCAGCGTTATTCCCATACTTTCGAATCTGGAAAAGATGCCGGATGATCTTGTAGGCTTGGGGCAATATCGGGACTTCTTCGCCAAACTGATTTTTTATCTCCTGACCAAACAGAAGAAAGCATTTGCCGCGCAACTTTCGCAGGGCAATGTCGTGATCCAGAATAATGTCCCCAGCTGATACCGTAATAAGCCGCTTGGTAAACAGGGCTTCGATCCGCTTCGCGTCCAGAGCCGGATCATTCCCCAGAAAGGTTATGCTTTCCGGGATGGAAATAATCGTTGCGGGAAATTGCCCCCGACGCGGAGTTTCGCCAAGCCAGAAAACGATGGGCAGATTGCCTTGCTTATGCAGTCCTTTTTGAAGCCTTGAAACCTGTTCCGCGTCCCGCAAACGGCTGAAATAGACGGGGGCGGTCTCGCCCCGAAGCGTCTTCTCGCCCAAATACCAAAGCCCGCTCGGTTCTTCCTCCTCCAAGTCCGCTTCGATCCCAACAGCCGATATGAGCCAGTCAAGGAAAGCCGGGAGATCGAAACGAAGCCGTTTAAGAGCGGCAGGATCAATTTCTTGAGGCGGGGCGGCTTCTTCACACGAACAGCTCGCGTAATAGCGGCCGTGAAGCTCAAAAGCCGTAACGAGGCAATGATTCGGACAATCCAGCACTACTTCCATGCCCGGACTGTCCTGCTTTATAAGCCCTGCGCGAAGCAATGGCGGAAGGATTGCCGGGTAGTCTTCGCTTGCTTTCTGTTCAGGAAATGACAGAGGGTTACAAGCCGAAAGGGCGTTAAACAGCCTGAAGACTTGGGACTTGGTTTTCAAGCCCCCACTTGGACAGATACTTTTTGGCTTTTTGATGGAGCGGCGTGTCATTTAAATTGCACTTGTCAGGAGCGGTAATCTGGATCGTTACCCCGCCTTTTCGTCCTTTCCCCGGAAATTTTATTTGAACAGAAGCCCGCCTTACCTCCCACAATTCAGGATTGATCCCATGTTTAAATACAAACTCCTGCATGGCTTTGAGGCCGTCTTGTTCGCTTACCTCGAAGGATATTTTGAATTTCGGAATATGCCGATGCACAAGCCGCAGTTCCTTGACCGTGATTTTTTCAATGCCGTCTTCCAGATCGTGGACAAGCTCAAAGTTCCGATCCAGAAATCTGTCAAGATCAAAGACCTTTTGTCTGGCGGGAAGCGGGTTTTTGTCCTCCAAAACAGCTGTATTGAAAATCTCCATCAAAGCCTGTTCCCGATCTGCGCCTCCCTTCGCGCATAGCCCCAGACGACCGCTGTCCGCGTGATAGACATAGGTAATCTGAAAAGACGGCCTCCGGCTTTCCTTTTCCAGTTTGCCGTTTTTATATTCCAGTTCCGTCTTGATAAAATCTTCCGGGTAGGCGATAAAAGTAACCTGCTTTTGGTTAATATGCACATCCACCTGACAACGCCGCCCCCGGCCGTCTTCTTCCAGAAGATACCCCTTTAACACATCCGCCAGAATGTCCTTGCGTTCCATGATCTCGGCAACGCTCCTGACCCGCAAGCCAACACGCTCCTTTTTAGCCTTGATGTCGACCATGTAATATTGGGTCGCCGCGTCGTTAAAAATGGCCGGGTATTTCATGTAGGTATGAAGGGCTTGGTTGATAGGGTTTGGCAAGTTTTCAATTTCTTTCGGAAGCTCAACATCAGCATTTTTGGCCATTGCATTAAGCCAGAGAATCCCGCTTTCAAAAGCCATGTCATTGATTTCCCGAAATCCTCCCTCGACCTGATCCAGCTTGTCGCTTGGTAAAGTCAAAAGCACCCTTTGCCAGTATCCCGGCCGCTCCTCTTTGTCTTCCGGCTTGGGTAAGCTGGTCGTGTTTACGCCCGTTGTTTTTAGGTATTCCAACAACAGGTTTTCATCAACGAATCTTAAAAAATGTTTCAGCTTATACATCCTGGACATAGTTCATGCTCCTTTTCCCGGTATCTTTTTTCCAACTTTTGGCTTGGCGGTTTTAAGCTCTGTATGTGGAGACACCAACACCGCCGCCTTCTCGTATTCTAAAGGGACAGTAGTATACCGCTCCCGGTTTAGTTTGGAAGGGATTATTGAGCAGAATTTTGGAAAAATTACGGAGCCGATAGACACACTTTGCGGCGCGATTTCGTTTTAGATCAAAGGCGCGAACTCTGGCAAACCTCAAACAGCTTACCGCTTTTTTGTCGGAGCTTTCTTAGAAAACGCCTTCACTTTCTTTTGCAGATCGGTCGAAAACTTTTTAAGATTTTTAGACCATTCCGGCTCTGGCTTTTTTGAAAGTTCTGTCAAGAATGTCCTCCAGGATGTAGGCATCTTATTGCCATAAGCCTTGAGGAACTTCTGCAACAAGGTTGGTTGCGGCGATCCCGGATATGTCACGCCACCAGCGTCATAGTTATAGACTTCCATTTGGATGAGTTTCCCTTGAGCATCGTAGGTCAGCACCGCGTGCAGTTTATCGCTTCCCTGCGGATACACTTCGACCTTCGCCGGAATCTGGCTCTCACTGCCCTGGCCATCGTTGTAACTGGTCACCGAGATGATCTTCTGGTCAGCACCTATTTCAATCACACGAATCAATGTCCCGCTTGCATCGTAGTGTTTCAGCGTCGCAGGGAACACCATCGCTCCCGCAGGAGCATAAAGTTGCGGCGATCCCGGATATGTCACGCCACCAGCGTCATAGTTATAGACTTCCAT
>CAZPCF010000073.1:0-8436 GCA_964585045.1 uncultured bacterium | reverse complement strand
TTTCTTTGCCAGAAGTCTATCACAACAACTGGCTCAGTTTTCGGGGGCTAGGTCAGTCGTAACGCCTGTATAATCGTTCGCGCCGGTTAATTCCAACGTTCCGGCGCCAGTCTTCGTGAGACCGCCCGTCCCGCTGATCGCGCCCGTGATATCCGTATCACCCGCACCGGTCACCGTCAGCGTGTTCCCGCCGTTTGTGACCGTACCGCCTACCGTCAAGGTGTTCGCGCTGTCGTTCACCCAGGACTGGGAAGCCCCGAGCACCACGTTACTATTGATCGTAAGAGCGCCTGCCGTCCCTTCCAGCGTGATCGCGTTAGCCGAACTCCCCAACGTCAACGTGTTCCCGCTGATACTGACCACACCCGTTCCGGCGTCCATCGTGAGCGTGCTGATCGAGAAATTCTCACCTAACGTTGTCGCAAGATTGCCCGCTCCCGTGTAATAAAAATGGACGTCCGAGGTCGAGTTCGGAACAGCGCCCGCTTCCACTCCGCTTCCATCCACCCAGTTCGTTACTCCCCCCGTGTATTCATTCCACATCGTGTCCGTCGTACCCTTCCAGTAGATCGGGTTCGGAGGCGGGGTAGGCGTGTACGTCAATTGAAGGTTTGTTCCTGATGCCGAGATTCCGAAAGTCCCCGCGACACCATTCGTGAACGCGCTGGAGTCCAGCGTAAAATCCGTGGCGTCAAAGCCCGTAATGCCTCCGGTCGCGCTCGCGATCGTCCAGGTATAATTGGAAAGTTTATTGAAATTCGAAATATCTCCTGGAGTGTTATCGGCGAGCTTCAAACTCGTGATGTTGATCGTGAACGGACTTCCCGAAGTCGCGTTGATCGTTAAGCCACCCGTAATATTGTGAAGGTCCCAGTTCGTTCCCGCGGAGCCTGTCGCGTTATTGATCTCCCAGGTATAAGAACCTCCTCCTTCATAGCTGACGGCGCCAACACTGGATAATGTCCCGGGGCTCGAGCCGGGAGAAAGCGCTCCGCTAACCGTCAGCGCGCCGGTCGTGCCGCCTCCTGCAATCGTTGCGCCCGCCGCCACGGTTGTAAGAGAACTCGTTTGTATGGAACCGTTCACAGCGAGCGTTCCTGCGGTGACCGTGGTCGTACCGGTGTAAGTGTTGGTACCCCCTAACGTGAGAGTTCCATTGCCGTCTTTCGTTAGTGTTCCGGTCCCGGTACCGATGATACTGTTGATCGTCGTGTTGCCCGCCCCGCCGACGGTTAGACCGAATGTATTGCCGGTGATCGTACCAACATTGCTTAAAGTTAGAGTCCCGGCATCGGAGTTGATCCGCGAGGCACTGCCGAGCGTCACGAGACCGGCATAATCATTGTCGCCGGAAATGTTCCTTAACGCGCCGTCACTACTGACACCCGTTCCGTCGAGCGTAAGGGCCTCGGCAAGCGTGGTGATCCCGCCCTGGATCTGCAGTGCCGCGCCAGACGTCACGCTCGTTCCGGCAGCTACGGTCCCCAACGCACTTGCGTTCTGGATATTAAGCACACCCGCACTGATCGAGGTCGCGCCGGTGTAAGTGTTGGCACCGCCTAAGGTCAAAGTTCCCGCGCCGTCTTTTGCGAGAGTGCCGGTCCCGGTACCGATGATGCTGTTGATCGTAGTATTCCCCACACCACCCACAGTCAGACCGAATGTGTTGCCGGTGATCGTACCAACATTGCTGAGAGTCAGGGTTTGGCCCGCCGTATCCGAATTTATCCGCGTAGCGCTACCAAGTGTAACCAGGCCCGCATAGTCATTGTCGCCTGAAATGTTCCTCAGGGCGCCGTCACTGCTGACACCCGTTCCGTTGAGCGTAAGGGCCTCGGCGAGCGTGGTGATCCCGCCCTGGATCTGCAGTGCCGCGCCGGACGACACAGTTGTTCCGGCGGCCACAGTCCCCAATGCACTCGCGTTCTGGATATTAAGCACACCCGCATTGATCGCGGTCGCGCCCGCATAAGTATTGGCGCCGGAAAGAGTGATGGTGCCGCTGCCGGTTTTGGTAAGAGCCGTGGTACCTGTGCCATCGGCGATCACGCCTTGAAAGTTACCTCCGGTGCCGTCACCTTGGCCAATGGTGAAGGTGCGTGTGCCGGCTGCGCTGCCTTGGATAGTGCCACCCGTGCCGGTGAGATTACCGACGGTGAGGTTGTAGTTGGCAATATTCAGCGTGCCGCCCGTATTGACGGTGAGTTGGCCGCTGGTAGAACCGAGGGCGTTGGCATTTCCCATGACCAGAGTGCCGGCACTCACCGTGGTGCCGCCGTTGTAAGAGTTGTTTCCAGAAAGGGTCAGCTGGCCATCGCCCTCTTTGATCAAGCCCGCCGTGCCGCTGCTGTTGCTGATGATACCGGAAATAGTGGATTTATTGCCGCCAGCGCTGTTGCCGTACGGCACCACAATGGTGCGTGTTGCGCCGTTCAGGTCGATGCCGCTGGAGAATGTAGTAACTGCAGCGTTACTCGTGCCGGAGTCGCCCAGAACGAACTTGTCCGGATTGAAGTAACCCGTGGCAGTGCCTTCACCTGACGCACCCCAAACGACGGTGGCACCCAGATTTACCGTAGGCCCAGTAGTTCCGGCACCCGCAAAACCACTTTCTCCACCGAGGATCTGAACCTGACTGTTACCAGTTCCCAAGGTCCGGGTGTAGTTAACACTCCAGTAAAAGGAAAGAACTCCGTCATTGATCGTCACGTTGCCGTTGCCCAGAACACCGGCGTTGTTGTGCGCCTGCAACACACCACCGTTGATGGTGACCGTGCCGGTAAAGCCGGCGTTAACACCACCGACATTTAGCCTGCCGGTGCCATTCTTGACCAGGGCACCGGAGCCGGTGAGGACCGGTGTCGCATTGTTGATCGTGCCAAAAGTGGTTGTGCCCGTGCCATCGACGGTGAGTTGATAGCCCGCGTTGTCGAGCAGGTTCGCGTTCGTAACCGTCAGGCTGCCGCCGGAGTTGTTCGTCCAGGTCTGCGCACCTCCAAGCGTAACACCTCCGCTCATTGAAACTTCGCCGGCGCCGTCCTTTTGCAGACCGTCGTTAACTGTAACGGGGACGCTGATAGTAAGAGTACGGGGCGAAGTCGTAACATCAATGATGGAGACCCCAGAAGAGACATCCAGGGTGAGCATGTTGACGCCGCTGATGGTGTAGCGATTACTGGTATCCGAGGCCGTTATGTTACCGATGGTGCGTATAGTGTCGAGCGTGATCGCGCGATCGGCATTAATGATATTAGGGAACGTGGCTGTGCTATCGGTCCCGTCAGCAATCGTGCCACCGGCCCAATTTCCGGCATCGCTCCAGTTGCCGGCAGCGTTCACGTTCCATGAGCCATCCGCCGCGAATGCCGGCGTAACAGGTAAAAAAACAAGGGAAAAGATCGCGATCAGAGAGAGAATTTTATTTTTCATAGAAAATCCTTTTCCTTGAGAACGCGCAGAAAGCCGTTAACAGTATGGACCGTTACAAGATACGGCTAAAAATGCGGGAACTGAACTGTCAAAATTCTGCATGCCGTTATAGCAAAAAACAACTCCCCTTATCAATCCATGACCCGGGGAACAAGTGCTCCTTTGATAGCTGGCGACGGATTGCACCCCCATAAGAATCCGAAGGGAAATCCATTTTCCCATCTCTTTTTTTTGTTCAATTCAGGATCAGAAAATGCCGTGAGATAACTCCGGCTTCCCAAGATCAAGCATGGAAACCACCCGGATACGGCGATCCAGATCATAATTTTCTTTCCCGGGATAGATCACAAACAATTTTTCCAACCCGAGATCACGGACCGCGATGCGCATGGAAGGCGTCAACCCCGGCCGGTCGCTCGATTTGATCTCAAATCCGATTTTCTTACCGTTCTTGAGGATCAGGAGATCCAGCTCCGCCTGGTTATGTGTCGCCCAAAAATAGGCGCCCTCGGGTTGAATCCGCTTGAGTAATTCCTCGATCACATATCCTTCCCAGGACATTCCCCTCTTGGGATGGTTCTGGAACTCTTTTTCGTTACGGATCCCGAGCAGGAAATGCAGGAGTCCGGTATCCCGAACATAAATTTTGGGTGCTTTGACCTGCCTTTTGCCGAGATTTTCATGCCAGGGTTGAAGCTGGCGCACCATCAAAAGATGATCGAGGTGGTCGAGATATTTCCGCACGGTTGGCTGGCTGAGGCCGAGCGATGCCGCGGGATCCGCCGCGTTCCACAACTGCCCGTGGCTGTGCGCCAGTATCATCCAGAACCTGCGAAACACAGGCGCCGGAACATTAAAACCCATTTGAGGAACATCCCGCTCAAGAAAAGTCTGCACGAATTGCTTGCGCCATGCAAAACTGATTTCGCTCGTGCGCGCGAGAAAAGAAAGCGGAAAACCGCCTCGGATCCAATGTTTTTTCATTTTGCAGGCCGTCACTTCCTCAAGCGAAAAACCTCCCATCGATATCGTCTCGATCCTTCCCGCCAGGGATTCGGACGACTGTTTTAAAAGTTCGGGACTCGCACTGCCGAGTATCAGAAATTTTGCTGGGAGCGGCTTTCGGTCTGAAAGCACGCGCAGTAAGGGGAAAAGGTTGGGCTTCCGCTGGATCTCGTCGATGACCACAAGACCGCGGAGGCTCGCAAGTTCCGGCTTCGGATCGTCCAACCGTTCGAGATCGTCCGTGTCTTCCAGGTCAAAATAGTTCCTCTGCCCAGCGGGAAGGAACTCACGGACCAAAGTGGTCTTACCACATTGGCGCGGTCCAAGCAAAACCACGACCCGACTACGTCGAAGGGCCTTTTGAACCTGCTCTTTCAGCTCTAGTCGTTTGATCATGGATGGATAGTACCATGAATATTGAAACTGTCAATTTCAATTTTCATGGTCACCAGGCACGATTTCGCCGCCACCGACAGTCTGGGAACAGGAAAAACGAGGTAAAGGATCGCGATCACAGAAGCATTTTTTTTCGCGAGAAGCCTTCGGGGACGTTTCGATGCTTGGCCTTGCTGACTCCCCCTGCTTTCGGCACGTTCCGCCAAAACTTTTTATTTCTTTTCCAGAGGGGTGGTCAGCTTGGCATTGGGGCCACCCCACAGTGAACGTCAAATCATATCCTTCCAAGAATTTTCTCTATCGCTTTCTAACGCCGCAGAAACTTGACGTGAGAGACTCGGGCGGGTATTATGCACATATGTGCATAACGGTGTCGAGGCTACAAAAACAGCGTGAGGAGCCTTCATGCGTCCTAAAAAACTAAGACGGGTCTGCTGCGAACCGGGAGACCGGTGTTTCCGCCCGATTCACGTGCCCCGTAAAGATATCATTGTTACGAAGATCACTCTGGATGAGCTGGAGGCCCTGTGGCTCTGCGATAGCCTAAACCTCGAGCAAGATTCCGCTGCCAAGAAGATGAAAGTGCACCGGTCGACGGTTTCCCGCATCCTCACCGCGGCCCGAAAGAAAGTCGCTAACGCCCTTGTCTACCACCACGGTATCAAGATCGAAGGCGGCACCTGCTCTTACAAAAATGAATCGAAAGCAGTGCCGCACTAAACGACCTATGAATGTTTTAATAGTTGTTCAGTGCGGCTGCTGCCAGGCCGTCCGAAGGAGCAAATAATGAATGAATGGAAAAAAGTTCTTTATGTGTTAGCGGGATTTTTGGCGTGTTTTTATCTGCCGGTTGAACATCTGCGCTTCACGAACGCGATCTTTGAGGCCCTTGCCCTTGTTAAGTGGTATGCCCGCGAGCATGTGATCTTATGTCTTGTCCCGGCCTTCTTTATCGCCGGCGCGATCTCTGTATTCGTTAGCCAAGCTTCTGTCATGAAATATTTTGGAGCTAAAGCCAATAAATTCCTTTCCTACAGCGTTGCTTCGGTTTCTGGAACGATCTTGGCCGTTTGCTCTTGTACAGTGCTGCCGCTTTTCTCGGGAATCTATAAAAGAGGCTCTGGCCTCGGCCCTGCGATCGCCTTCCTTTATTCAGGTCCTGCGATCAACGTTCTTGCGATCATCCTGACAGCTCGTATTCTCGGCTGGCAGCTTGGATTGGCAAGGGCGGTGGGTGCCGTGATCTTTAGCGTCGTGATCGGACTTCTCATGCACTTTATTTTTCTTAAAGACGAGCGGGCGCGTCATGCAAATGGAGACTTCAACGCTGGCGAGGTCAAGGAAACCCGCTCTCTGATCAAAACGATCCTTTATTTTGCTTCAATGATCGCATTTCTCGTTTTTGCAAACTGGGGCAAGCCTCTTGAAGGAGACCATGGAGCGTGGTCCTTGATCTATCAATATAAGTGGTGGATTTCCGGCACTTCCCTTTTCGCTCTCGCAGTCATGCTCGTCCTGTGGTTCAAAAAAGACGAACTCAAAGACTGGACACGCGTTTCATGGGAATTTGCGCTACAGATCCTTCCGCTTTTATTAGGCGGAGTTTTAATCTCCGGATTTTTGCTCGGACGCGTCGGACATGAAGGGATCATTCCCTCTAAATATGTGGCAGCACTGGTGGGGGGTAACTCTTTGGGAGCGAATTTCTTTTCATCGATCGTTGCGGCGTTCATGTATTTTGCAACCCTGACCGAAGTGCCGATTCTGCAAGGGCTGATCGGTTCCGGAATGGGAAAAGGACCGGCTCTCGCGCTTCTTTTGGCCGGGCCCACGTTGAGCCTGCCCAGCATGCTTGTGATCCGTAGCGTGATCGGGACAAAAAAAACGATCGTCTATGTAAGCCTTGTCGTGGTGATGGCCACGGCAAGCGGCATGATCTTTGGTGCGATTGTTCAATAAGGGAGGTTCGAAATGAAAATTGAAATTCTTGGAACGGGATGTCCGAAGTGCAAACAGCTTACAGCTAACGCCGAGACAGCAATCAAAGAGCTTAATATTCAGGCAGAGATCGGCAAGGTGACGGATATCGACAAGATTACGGACTATGGGGTCATGATGACGCCAGCTTTGGCGATTGACGGCAAGGTCGTGTCCGCAGGCAAACTACTGAATAAGGACGAGATCAAAAAGATCCTCACAAAATAAACGGAGAGAAAAATGAAAAAAATATCCCGAGCCGTCCTTCTGCTGGCGGCTTTTGCGCTGACAAGTAATTTATTCTTCGATGCGGCTTTGGCTATGGGAAAGGCTCCACAACAAGACATGCCTGCGCCTACGGATGTTGCTCCCACGGCGCAAGGCGATCAGGTTGTTGCTTACTATTTTCACGGGGCGTTTCGGTGCCCTACCTGCAATAAAATGGAACAGTATTCCAGAGAAGCGATCGAGAGAGATTTCAAGGACGAGTTAGCCTCGGGAAAACTTGCGTTCAAAGCCGTGAATGTGGAAAGCAAAGGGAACGAGCACTTCGTCAATCAGTATCAGCTTTACACAAAGACCCTCCTTCTTTCCTCTGTGAAAGACGGCAAGGAGGTTTGCTCCAGGAACCTTGATAAGATCTGGGAGTATGTCGGCAACAAAAACCGGTACGAAAATTATGTACGAGATGAAGTGGCCGCGTTCCTGAAGGAGACGTGATGGATTCGTTCTGGGTCGGTTGGTTCTCTGCGCTTTGGCTGGGCATTCTGACTTCGATCAGTCCTTGCCCACTAGCCTCGAATATCGCGGCGGTTTCTTTTCTGTCAAAAAAGATCGCGCATCCAGCGGCTGTTTTCCTTTCGGGGCTGGCGTACACTTTTGGAAGAATGGCATCCTACGCTGTGGTAGGTTGGATCATCATTCATTCCCTTGTAAGCGTTCCGCAGGTTGCCATGTTCCTCCAGAAATATATGGGCAAAGCGCTTGGCCCGGTTCTTATCGTGACGGGATTGATCCTGATTGAGCTTATCGCCCTCCGGTTGCCCGGTTTTTCTCTTTCCCACAAACATCACAGCAAACTTGCGGAGGCCGGGGCGCCGGGAGCTTTCCTGCTTGGTTTTATTTTTGCATTGGCGTTCTGCCCCATTTCTGCAGCGCTCTTTTTCGGGAGCCTTATTCCATTGGCGCTCAATCATCCCGCAGGTGGGGCGCTTCCGTTCATTTATGGGATCGGCACCGGCCTGCCCGTGTTGGCGTTCGCCGTAGCGATAGCTCTCGGCGTAAAGACGCTAAGCCACTGGTTCCATAAATTGACCATGATCGAACTATATACTCGAAAGATCACGGGCGTGATCTTCATCGGCGCTGGCATTTATTATATCTGGGCTTATTGGCTCCAGGGGGGTGGTTCATGAAAGAACGGGTTTTGATATTATGCACCGGGAATTCCTGTCGTTCGCAGATGGCGGAAGGAGTGCTCCGCTATTATGGAAGCAGCCGGTATGAGGTTTTTAGCGCAGGGACAAAACCATCTTCTGTGAATCCCTTAGCCATTCAGGTCATGAAAGAGATCGGGATCGATATTTCCGGACATCGCTCCAAACATGTGGATGAATTCAAAGGGCAAAG
>CAZPCF010000072.1:5478-8460 GCA_964585045.1 uncultured bacterium | reverse complement strand
AGGCCGTGCCGCTTACCTGGGGACTGCCCGCGGCAAAATCAAAGTGGTCGAGTGTACCGGGGTCGAAGCTGACTTTATAGGGGGTTGCATCCAGCGCCGTGCCGGCAAGTTTTACCCAGCCGACATTCTCCGCCCAGACATATCCGGAAAAATCATGCGTGGCGTTATCGATCTTAGCGGGATTGGCGCTGGCTCCCGTCGGCGCGAAGTTGATCCAGCCGGCGTTCTCGCTCCAGCCATAGCCGGTGAGATTCCCGGAGGCGTCTTTGTTGACCCCGTAATTGCTCTGGCTGGTATTGGCCCATTGTCCGGCGGGTGCCGGGGTTGCCGCTGCGCCAAGGCGAACCCATCCTATGTTCTCGCACCAAAGATACCCTGACAGATAGTCCGCGGTTACGGTAACGCCGGCATCGGCGGCGCTGGGCCGGAAATTCTGCCAACCGGCGTTTTCGCCCCAGGCGTATTTGTTGGTTGTATTAATATTGCCTTCTGAGGCGAAGGCTATAGCGGGAGAAAGAAGGTAAAAAGCGATACCGAGGAAAAGAAGGGTTTTGGAGAAAGACCGTAACCTGTTCACACGGTCTCTAGCCCGTTTGTTTGTGTGTGTGTGTGTGTGTGTGTGTGTGTGTGCATTTTTCGGTTGCTCACCCTCGATAAGCGGTAATGATAACAATAGTTAACGACGATTTGCAAGTCTAAATGAATTATCGCCCTTTCGCGGACTTTCCTTAACTGGCGGGGACTGCTGGCACTCCCGTCGATGGCAAAAAACAAAAGGCTTTTCTCTTTTGAGAATCTGGTGTATCTTTTAATTCACTATGCACCCAACCACGAAAGATAATGCCATTAATTGCGCGGTTTATACACGGGTCTCGGTGGACGAGCGGGCAGAAACACAAACGTATTCCACGCTCGATAACCAGCGCGATAGCTGTATTGCCTATATCGAGAGCCAAAAATCCCTGGGATGGAAGGTCTTCAAGGTGTATGAGGATGCCGGACAATCCGGGGGATCGCTCAACCGCCCTGCCCTGAAGCAGCTTATCGAAGATATCAAGCGGAAACGCATCCAGACTGTGATGGTCTACAAGATCGACCGCCTTACCCGCAACCACAAGGATTTTTACTCCCTTCTCGAAGTTTTCAATGAATATGACGTCAAATTCGTTTCCACTACCCAGCATTTCGATACAGCCTCTCCGGCAGGGCGTCTCCTTCTTCACGTCATGCTGGAATTCGCCCAATTCGAACGGGAAATGTCGCAAGAGAGGACCTACGACAAACGCTTTGCCATGGCCAAACGGGGGATGTGGTGCGGAGGATTTGTCCCTCTCGGATATATCGTGAAGAAAAAGAAACTCGTGATCCATAAGGAAGAGGCCAAGATCGTGCAACTCTGCTTCGAGCTTTACCCCAAGCTGGCCTCCATGGGGAAGATCGCCGAGAAGCTTAATGAAATGGGTTACCGGACAAAAAAATTCTATGTCCGGGGAAAAGACGCGGCAGGAAGCACGAAGTTCGACAAGAAAAAGATCTCGAACATTCTGACCAATCATTTTTATATCGGGAAGGTCCGGTTCAAGGACAAGGACGGGAAACAATACATTTTCGACGGGGAGCAGAAGCCGATCATTACGGATAAAAAGCTTTGGGACAGCGTCCAGAACATCCTGGTGAGCAACCGCGAGACCCACAAGACTTTTAAACAGAATAAATATGAAATGCTCTTCCTGGGTCTTGTGACCTGCGGGCATTGCAGGAGCACCATGACCAACTCGTCGAAGGAGAAAAGGGGCAAGATGTACCTTTATTACCGTTGCACCGCCGCAGTCATCAAGGAAAAAAAGGCCTGCCCGGTCCGGACGGTCTCGGCGGATGAACTGGAAGAATTCCTCATTCAAAAATTCAAGGAGCTTGGAGGAAATCAAACCCTTCTTAAAAAATCCATCGAGAAGGCCAATGGGATGGCCAAACAAGGCCTGGAACCTCTCAGACGGGACAAGGAACGCGCCGGATCACAACTTGCAAAGATCGACCGGCAATTAAAGCATTTGGTCGAATTTATCAAAACGGGAGAATGTTCGGACAAGAAGAGATCGCGCGGGATCGTGAAGGAAATGTCCGATCTTGAAGACGCAAAAGAGAAGCTGGAAAACGAGATCCACCGGATCGATACCAACATGCAACATTTGAGCCAGCACGTGATCGACGCGGACACCTTTGCGAGGCTCTTTAAGGAATTTCCGAAGGTCTTCGAGACGTTTTCTTTCGATGAGAAGAGGAATCTGATCTTGTTACTTGTAAAGGAAGTGATCTATACGCCTACGAAACTGAGGGTTATATTTTGGGGGGATATTCCTGAAATGAACTTTGATCTGAAGAACCCGCCGGACTGGACCCCACCACCCGATGATGGCGATACGCCCTACACTCCTAAAAGCTCTGGTGGATCAAGTGTAGAAGCGCCCGTGCGAACCAGATACTTGGTTCGCACGGGCGTGTTGAATGGCTCCCCCTGTTTGACGCATTTCGCAACCCGACAGAAGCCTTCAGGAGTGAACTTTTAGTGATAAAGCCGCTGTTTACAGAAAGCGGTTTGGCCTTGATTGGTATTTGAAATGGCTATTCCCAACCGGGACTGTCACAACCCGATCCGAAGTCCGTGGGGAAACTGCTCTCACCATGCCCACTCTTAACGCCTCGTAGGCACTCCGAAAAATCTGATGCGGTTCACCGCTTTTTCGTCTGGACCTTTTTAGACAACGCCTTCACTTTCTTTTGCAGATTGCTCGAAAACTTTTTAAGGTTTTTGGACCATTCCGGCTCTGGCTTTTTTGAAAGTTCTGTCAAGAATGTCCCCCAAGCCGGTGGCATCTTATTGCCATAGGCCGTGAGAAACTTCTGCAACAAGGTCGGTTTTTCCAATACCGGCGGCAGGATCGACTGCGTAGTCGAAAAATGCCACTGTTCTGTGCCGCTGAT
>CAZPCF010000072.1:0-5378 GCA_964585045.1 uncultured bacterium | reverse complement strand
TCGCTCAGGTTGGCCTGTGCCGCTTGAAAGACCTCCGGCGGCAGGATCGACTGCGTAGTCGAAAAATGCCACTGTTCTGTGCCGCTGATAACGGTACTACTCAAAGCGTAAGTCTTGTTCGGATTGCTTCCGCTCGTCCAAGTATAAGCCGTTGTCTTTCCATCCAGACTGACCTGCTTCGTATAAACAGAGTTCGGCCCGACATCCATCATGGCTTGATTCAACTGTGTCAGTTCCGCTTCGCTCAGGTTGGCCTGTGCCGCTTGAAAGACCTCCGGCGGCAGGATCGACTGCGATCCTAACTCTCCATCTGCTTTTTCGTCTACTGTTGATATTCCGCCGGTATTCATCAAAGGATTAGGAGGAATCACGGCCTGTGCCGAAGCCGGGCTCGATGGAGCATCCGTCACCGCTTGGACGGGAACGGGCACACTTCTCCCGTCGATCTGGTCAACGGGGGCGTTGGCCGCAATTCCAGCCGGGACGGCTTGTAAAAATGCCAAACTGATGGCGGTAAGAATAGCGACGATCTTTCGAGCGTTTTGAGTTTTCATTTTTTTCCGTGCCCCCTTTGTAATTTTTATTAACTTTGCTCTACTTAAATATATAACATCTTAATTAACCCTTTTAATATGCTTGACCAAAAAACCTCATAGCAAAAACTAACATTTATAGCAAAATATAGTTACTTTCATCTTTACTCTTAGCGAAATCTGGCTACACCAAGTCCGCATAGTCATGAAAGTAACTTTCAATTTTGGCGAGGGGGTCAAATAAGTTGGTATCGCCTGTTATGTTAATGCTCATTTTCTGCGTTTTCTTTCTCGGAAAATTACATTGAGGCCGCTATAATGCCTCGAAGTCATCCTAAGGGAAGTGAAGACGGAATGACATGGCGAAACTAAAAAAAGCCCCGAATTTTAAGAAGTGGACGAGTTCGTATATCTTCAGCGTCAAAGATTTTGATGGCGATGACGATACGAGCGATTCTACCGTTCAATACACCTATGGCCTTTCCCTATCCCCAGAGGCTCGCCAGTTAGGGGAAGAATATCGCATACTCTCTCAGGCTATAGAAAAAGAGGATGGAAATTTTCTTTTTAATTATTTTGCTTCGCCCGGATCGAAGGAAATCCGCGTTGAACACGATTCCCCTACAGACTGCTACTGGATTGAACTGCAAAAATACTATGCCGGCGAGAAATGGGGTGTGGCCTATGAATTTTTAATACAAACATGGGACTTTGACAAAAAACACTACATCAGCTCAGAAAACACACAGTCCTATTCCTTTTACTTGGCCGAATATCCTTTCCTATTAGCAGATGCTTTACCTCTGTTTAACGCTCTCTCATTCGATAACACAACTCACCTGATACGCCTTCATCAAATGTGGAATAGATTGCGACAAATCAGCAATAGAGCATTTGTTTATGATGCGATCCCGTCAGGATATAAGAAATTATTCATCCCCAAAGAGAAGGTCAAATTGCGTGATATGAGTGAAAAGGAGGTTGCACATCTCATTTGCGATATTAATGCTTTTGGCCACGATTATCAGATTAAGAGGGACGATTATTTCAAAGATTTAGTTGAGTTAAAGAAAGAGACAAAAGCATTTTCGTATTACTACAAAAATGCTTTTGAAGCCTATTTGGGTCGAATTTTAGGCGAATTTATTTACCGCCTTTTTCAGGAAAAAATAATTAAGCAGTGTGATTACTGTTGGAATGTTTTTAAGTATGATGAGCATAAGCGTTATTGCTCTGAAAAGGATGGGGACAACTGCGGCCAAATCGTTAGAAATAGGCGGTTTTACAAAAAGCATCGAAAAACATTGCTCCCCAAAGCCCGCCAGACAACCCGCGGACTAAGACAACTCTACAAAAAACACGGCGTTAAGAAGTAACCCTGCTGAAAAGCACATCCTGCTTCATTTTTTCAGCACATACTGAAAAATCCTTCTCCATCCCCTGTTTTAGGGAATTTCGGAACTCCTCGCTTTCCTCTACCATTGTCTCATGCGATACAGAGACAGTGCGTCATTCAATGAACTAACGCAAGCCATCGCTAAGCAATACGAGAAAGCGGATCAACCCGTCCCCTCACGGGATGGACTGACCCAAGAAGCCGAGGCGTTGGTGTCTCTTTTTGAAATCCTGATCGATCAAGACAGAAAATTAAGGACCGGACATGAACGAAATAACTGAAATCCAGATCATTCCCGTTAAGCCCAAAGACGGGATCGTGGCCTTTGCCAGTTTCGTCTTGGACCAGTGCCTTTACCTCAGTTCCATTGCCGTCATGACTCGGCCGACAGGTGGGTATCGGCTTGTCTACCCGACCAAGAAGATCGGATTGCGAAACATCAATATCTTTCATCCGATTAGCCGGGACTTCGCACAAACCATTGAAAAAAATGTAATCGAAAAACTCGAAAAAGTAATGAGCCGAAATGATAGACACTATTGTCCTGATGCTCCTGTCTCCTGAGCGATTTGCCGTTGCTGACCATAACAGGTTCAGCCCATCAACTAACGGCCTGTTCCAGTCCCCCTATTACAAATTGGGTGGCCGTGGTAATTTTTCGTGTTACCAAAACCCCACGGCAGAGGAATTACGAAACGGCAATTATAAACCTCGGCTCACGGTTACAAAGCGTATATCAAAAGGCGGCTTCCCGATCTCTCTCCGGGTCGAGTTCTCGGCCCCCAAACTAATCTTTGGGAATAATTTCGATGAAGTCGAAGACTCCCATTTCGCACTCGTGGCTGATACGCTGTTCCATAAACTTCAGGGCATGGGCATCAAAATTACCAAACAGGCTTTAATTAATGCCCCTGTTTCGTCGGTCCATTACTCGAAGAATATTCCACTTACGGACTATTCAACACCTTATGGCATCCTCAACGAAATGCGTAAGATCAACCTTACCAAATCCCTTGATCTAAACCAGACGGATTTCAGGAATGAAGGGCAGTGCCTGAAGTTTCACGCCAATGGCCATGAACTTGCCTTCTATGACAAGATGAAAGACCTCCAGAAGGCTAAAACAAGCGAAAAACGGGCCATAGAAAGGGATAATGCCATTCAGTTAGACCTATTTGCCGACCAAAAGCCCCGGAAGCCCTTTGAGGTCTTGCGGATCGAAGCCCGGCTCAATCAGAGAAAAGTGATCCGTCAACGCTTTGAAAAGGCCGGGATCACAACTGAACTGACCTTTGCCGGAATCTTCAAGCAAAACATCGCTCAAAAGGTTCTGTTATCCTATTTTGAAACAGTCGAAAAGGGATATGCCCTTCTTGGTTACCGGCCCAAAACGGGCAAAGACTTCTTTGGAAGTTTCAGGACGATCCAACCTAAAGCCAAACCCAAGAAAATACTTCAAATGCTTGGGATGATCATGATCTGTCACGAAACAGGCATCCGAGGTTTCCGGGAACTCTTAGAACCCTACGGGAAACATCACTGGCCACGCCTGTTTAAGGACTGGAAGGGATGCCAGATCAAAGCCCCTTGCCCGGTTCTCAAGCCTATTCAGGATGCTCTGCGAACCTTCGCACCTATGCGTCTTTCAAACTTTTGCGACAGAAAGGACTGGCAAGGTATATGAAATGCTATAAAATGCAACCTGTGATCAAACTCATCCGAGAACTCGAAGAATACCGCCTCAAAAACCGCATACCCCAAGAAAACCTTGCCCGAAGTCTCAGCGTTGCCTTTTCTACCGTCAACCGTTGGATCAATGGCAAAACTGCTCCCAATAAAACGCAACGCTATCACATTGAAAAATTGTTGGGGCAAAAGGAGCGAGGGAGCAAATGAAAGCCGTCATCCTCGCCAGAGTTTCGACATTGCGACAGGAAGAAGAAGGGTTATCGCTCGATAATCAACTGAACACCCTACGCAATTACGCCAAACAACACGATTTAACCGTGGTCCGAGAGTTTCGGTTTAGCGAGAGTGCGGATTCCAAGATCAGGACCAAGTTCATGGAAATGATCGAGTTCGTGAAGGCGAGTGCGGATATTAACGCCATCATCGCCTTCCGAGTGGATCGGATCACTCGTAACTTCCGGGACGCAGTCCTGATGGATGATCTGCGATCAAACCACGAGAAAGAACTTCATTTCGTCTATGACCGCCTCGTGATCAACCGAAAAACCGTGGGCCGGGATATATCGGATTGGGATGTTAAGGTCTTTTTGGCAAAACAAACGCTGAACCGCCTCAAGGAAGACGCTCAGGTGTCGGCATTGCATAAACTTAAAAATGGCGAGTGGCCGGGCCGTGCTCCCTACGGCTTTATGAATATCACAAATGAGGACGGCAAGAAGTGGGTTGCCCCTCACCCGTCCCAATCGCAAATCGTCAAAATGATGTATGAATGGTATGGCTCTGAAGCCCACTCGTTAGAAGAGATTAGACACAAGCTGAACAAGGAATATGATGTTCCGTTCGGAAAGGGCATGGTCGATTTCGTTCTGAAGAATCCCTTTTATCACGGCCAAATGCTTCATGGCGGTAAGTTGTGGCCACACAGATACCAGACGATCATTTCAAAACAGTTGTTCGACAAGGTGCAGAGCGTCAAGGCCGGTTATCACAAAAAACGGTTTAAGTTCAGAGGCTTGCCCTATTTTTATAGGGGCTTATTGCAATGTGCGAAGTGCGGTCATGCCTTCACGCCGGAAAAGAAAACCAAGAAGAGCGGCAAAGAATATGTTTATTACCACTGCACAGGCTATTCCGGGAAGCATCCCGGCAAGTGGCTTCGGGAAGAAGAGATAACGAAGCAGTTCACGGATATTGTTAAAAGTATCCATTTGCCCACTGAAATCGTCGAGAAGATCGGCAAGGTCCTCAAGGAATCCCATCAGGACAAGGTCCACAGCATACAAACCATCAAAACCGAACTTGAGGCCGACCATGACCGCTACGAAAAGCGGATCGAGAAAATGTATGAGGATTATCTGGATGGGCGTATTACAGAGAGTTTCTATAACAAAAAACGGGAAGAATATCGGGAAAAGCAAAAGTTGATTTCAGAACGACTTGCCAATCTTCAGGAAGCAGATGAGGAATATTATCTCACGGCTATGTATATACTTAAACTCGCCAACCGTGCCCCGGAAGTTTTTGAGAGTTCTGAACCAGAGGCAAGAAGACAGATTCTCAAGATTCTACTTCAGAACTGCGTTGTGAATGACGCAACTCTTGTCCCCACAATAAGAAGCCCCTTCAGCTTGTTAGCCAAAGGGGCTTCCCGTCATAAATGGCTCCCCCGCCTGGGATCGAACCAGGGACACAGCGATTACGGTATGACATCCGTCGCCTGGAGCGTCGGACAGTCGCTTTGCCATATCCAGATTTCAAGA
>CAZPCF010000071.1:0-8606 GCA_964585045.1 uncultured bacterium | reverse complement strand
CTTGAAGAATATCATCGACGACAAAACACTCATCGTCGCGAGCACCGATATGTCCCACTATCCACCTTACGAGAACGCCACCGCCGCGGACCGTGAAACCTTGCAGGCTATTAATACCGGACAAGCGGACGCATTGGACGCCATGCTAAAACAGCACGCCTCAGAAGGGGTCCCGAACGCGGAAACTTTTCTTTGCGGCGTGAGTGGTGTGCGGACAGTCCTGCTTCTCACCCAAGCGCTCGGTCCCACGACCCCGATTTACTTGAAATATGCGAATTCGGGAGATTCGCCTGCTGGCGATAAAAACAGGGTCGTAGGCTACGGCGCGGTCGCCTTTGTTGCCAAGCAAAGCGCGATACCTGCGGCACCTCCGCCCGCGACTAAAGAAAAGAAAAGTGCGCTCGATGAAGAGGGAATGACCTCGCAGGAAAAGGAAGAGCTCTTAAAGATCGCGCGCACCACCGTGGAAAGTTATGTCCGAACCGGGAAAGTCCCCGAATTCTCCCCCGCTTTCCCGGCCCTCCAAAAGCCCCTGGGCGCGTTCGTGACTCTGAGAGAAAATGGCCAGCTTCGCGGCTGTATCGGCCGTTTCGAACCTTCCTCGCCCCTTTATCTCATCGTCCAGCAGATGGCCGTCTCCGCGGCCTCGCAAGATCCGCGCTTCAGACCCGTGAGCGCGGACGAACTTGCCAAGCTGGACTACGAAATCTCGGTTCTGAGTCCGTTGAGAAAAATTGGGACGGCGGATGAGATCACGCTTGGCAAACACGGCGTTCAGATCTCAAAGGGATTCCATCATGGTGTTTTCTTGCCGCAGGTTGCGACTGAGACAGGCTGGAGCAAGGAGGAGTTCCTCGGCGAACTTTGTTCCCAGAAGGCCGGATTGCCCCGGAACTGCTGGAAGGACCCGGGCGTGGATCTACAGGTTTTTACGGCTGACGTCTTTTCGGAAGAGAAGGAGCAACACTAGAAGAACATTCACCGCGCCTAAAAAGATCAGCGTTTGCGGGACTCCCCATATCGGAATGAAAAATCCGGCGGTCAGAAGAGCCCCCAGCGCTGAACCCCCAAGATCCGCCACATAAACACTCCCGAGCCGGCCCCCTTCGCCCTGGTTAAGATAAAGCCGATTTGCGAAAGGAAAGGCCGCCCCGGCCACAAGACCGCCCCCAAGCGCCATCCCTAAAAAAACAAGCTGATATTCTTCCCCCAGAAAAAACCCCTTCGAAAAGATCCGCACACAAATCTTGATCAGCAAAAAGAAAAACGCGGTATTCACCAAGTGGAGCCCCGCAAGCGCGAACCGCTCCGGGACCTTTTTGAGGCCCAGTGCCGCCCAGGTCCCCGCCCCCAGTCCTGCCATGAACGCCGTGATCACCCAGGCAAGCCGGTAGTAAAGATCCCCGAACGCCGCTTGAAAAAGATAGATCACTACGATCTCAAATGCCATCAGCGAGAACCCGGCCGTCCCCATACTGAAATGCGCGAGCTTCCTCATTCTTTTCTGTGACCCACGGGAAAAAGCGACGAGGAATAGGACCACGAACAAGCTCGCCACGAGAATGACCGGGAAAGGAATGGTAGTCAGAAAAAAGAACGTTTTTGCGATCCGGGGGTCAAATTGACTGAGCCACCGCAGGAACACGAAATAGCAGGTGCGCGGCCGAAGGTCGGTATTTTTCGTCTTCCATATTGCATTGAGGAAAGCCGTCGCGACCCGCTCCACACGGTCGTTCGTGAGGCGATAGCGGATCTGATCCGCCGTCACGAAATCCGGGCTTATCTTCCGTTCAGAAAGCCGGTCGATCATTTCCTGAGGGCCCCAAGACGATGCCTTCTCCGTCGAAGCCAAAAAGAAAAGTGTGTCCTCCGGAAGCACCTGAACGGACGGAAAAACCTGGCAGAGTGTCGCGTAGACCGAACTGCCGAGCCGTTCCAGTTCCGGTGTCAGGGTGTTCGCCGCAAATGTGATATGAGTAGCGAAGACACCTCCGGGCGAAAGATGGGAACGGACGGAACGGAAGAACTGTTCTGTGTAATTGCGATTGATGAGTACGGAGGACGGGTCCGGAAAATTCGCGATGATCACGTCGAATTTTCCGCCTTCTCCTTTGAGAAAATCCCTCGGGTCCGTGGCCCCAAGCCGCACCCGCGGATCGCGAAGGGTCGCCCGGAGATCCACCGGCAAAAATCCGGTGGTGATCTTCAAAAGTTCAGGATCCAGTTCGACCACCCGAACCTCCCGGGAGCCGTGTTTTAAGATCTGCTGCAAGGGTCCGTTGAACCCGGTTCCAAGGAGCAGGACTTTTCGCGGAGCCGGATGAGCAAGCATCGGAAAATGGACGAGAGTTTCGCTCGCAAGGTCTTCCCGGTCCGCGCCCAAAAGCAGACCGCTCTGATAGAAATTGTATTGCTGCCCCAGCCGCGTGACCGACACATTGCCATGCACGGTATTTTCTGCCCGAACGAGCGTTTCGTTCGGGAACCGTAACTGGGACGTTTGCTGCTGCAGCGAAGCACTGCTCATAAAAAGCCATGCCGGGAAAAGGATCGCTGAGAGAGCCAGGAGCCATCGGATCATTTTCTTTTTCTCAAGAAAAACATGATAAACCTCGCCGGCAACCGCGAGATTTAAAACCGCGAGGATGGCCGCCACCCGGAATTCATTGGCGAAAACCAATACGAAACTGAAAATGGCTCCGCCCGCGATGAATCCAAGACATTCCCAAAGATACCCCCACCCCACCGCTCGCGCCGATCCCCCTTCCGGTGTCTGGGACACTTGTCCTCTTGCCGCGACGGCGAATTGAACCCCCAGCACTCCGCACAGTGGCACAAGAACCGCGAACGAATAAAGAAGAGAAGGGATAAATTCCGGAAGCGCTCCCGATGGAGTCCCGAGGATCAATTTGCCGGAGCGTATGAGAACGACCGCGAGGGGGAAAAGAATGGCTGTGAAAATATGGCAGGTCGCCAGCGAACGAAAGGCTCTTTTGGGGTCACGCGAGAGTCTCGAGCCCAGAGCGCTCCCCAAAGCGGTCCCAAGAAGCCAGCAAAAGAGGACCCAGCCGATGAAAAACTCGTTGGCGTAAAAACTCATCGCCAATTCCCGGATCACTACCACCTGGGAAATAAGCGACGAAAATCCAAGGATACCAAAGGAAAGGGCCAGGATCTTTTTCATCAGCGGCTCATGTCCAGAAAGAAGACGCCAGGCGCTTTTCCCCAAAAGGGGCCTGACCTCTTTATTTTATCGCGGCAGTCCCGGAAATAACGTGCACATCCCGCTGCGGGAACGGGATCGTGATCCGGGCGGCAGCAAGCGCCTTATGGATCGCGAGATTGATTGCATACAGGGTCTCGAAATATTTTGTGGGCGGGATCCAGTAGCGACAACCAATGTTGATCGAAGAGTCCCCGAATTCTTGAAGGCCGACATGGGCCTTCGGCGTCTCGGCCACTTCTTTGAAACCTGCGATCGTCTTCTGGATCACTTGAATAGCCTTCTCGATGTCATCTGAATAGCTGACGCCAACTTTGTTCTCCACGATCTTGTATTTAAAAGAATTGTGGATGATCTCGCCCACGATATGTTTGTTCGGAATCGTGATCCTCACGCCATCCTCATCCACCAGGATCGTACGGGATAAGGTCACTTCCTCGACTACGCCGCTCTGCCCGGTCACCGTCACGGTGTCCCCCACCACAAAGGGATGGCCTAGAATGATCGAAAGCCCGGCCCCGTAATTGGAAAGTGGCCCCTGCAAAGCCATGCTGGCACCGAAAGCCCCAGCCCCGATGACCGCAATGAAAGGTGCTATCGTAATGCCGAATTTTCCAAGCGCGATCAGGATCGCGAAGGCCAGGACCGCCATCTTGACGCAGCTGGCCAGGAATTTCGAAAGTGTGATGTCGAGTTTCTTTTTCTCACAAAGCCCGAGAACGATCGCCTGGGCCCATTTCCCGATCCAGACGCCGATCACAAGGACGATAATGGCCCCGAGGACCTGGAAACTGTAATTGGTAAGGAATTCGATAGCGGTATTAATAAATTTTTGTAATGCCGTTATTTCTTTTTCCATGAATTTTCCCTCAAGCAGGTTTTGCGCTGCGGTTGATGCCGGCATATTCCAATTTTGTTATTTTATCACCCGGGTGAACCGTTAACAATAAGTCCGTCATGCATGAATTACATTTTACCACGAGCTCTTGCTCCTTAAACAAATCCGTACCCCTAACTTATACCCACAGCCAAAAAAAACAAAAGGTTTGGAGGGATCATAAATGATCTCTCCGAGCAGAAAATCGAAATCCTGGATTTTAGACTAGGCCGGTGGCCACGGCTTTTCCGGCGCCTAGGAAAGCCCGCTCATGGCTTTCAAGACTTGTGTAAGAAAAAATACAGCCCCGCACCCAGTACAAGACATCCCAGGATCCCCGCCATGATCTTCATCCCAAGAGAAGATCCAACGCTTTTTTTTACGGGAGGAACCTTTCCCGTCTCTCTTTGATCGTGGATCTTCTTCAAAGAATCGTAGACAATGCTCATCAGAGATGCTTCGATTCTTTTTTTTAAGCAGACGGTTTATTGAAAGATTTGTTGAAATCCTGCCACTGCCGTTGAAGCTCCTTCTGGACCTGCTGGGTTTTCTCCTGGAGCTGTTTGGCAAGCACGTCCCATTGTTGCTGAAGCGTTTTCAACGTCTCCTGGCCCTCGGCCTCCACTTTCTTGGCGGTTTCAGCGACCTTGACGCTCGTAACTGCATAGCTTTCCGCGGCTGTCCCTTTCAAATCCCGGGCCGCCTCACCAGCCTGGGTCCCAAGAGAAGTTTGATCTTCCGCTGCATATCCCATTCCTACTGCAACAAAGATCATCAAAAATACCGCGGCTAATATTTTACGAAACCTCATATATTCTCCTTTTATTGCACAACGCACAACGTATTCTTTTTGTTCTCGTTGCGCGTTGACCGTTGCGCGTTGAGCCTCTTCTCAGATCTTAATTTCTTCGCTACAGACTTTTTGATATTCCTTGTTTTTCGAAGCAGGGCACTTCCCCGTCCAACAATAAAGACAGAGCTTTTCTTTGGGAAGTCCGATGGCCTCCACCATATCTTCTACCGTCTGGTATCGAAGCGTCGTAACATTCAGGTCCTTGCGGATCCATTCGATCATTTTCTGGTGCTTCGGAGAATTCGAATCCACGTATCCGGAAACATCCTCGATGTCCTGTCCTTCCAGCTCCCGGATCGCCTTGCGCGCCGCAAGCTCATGAATGCTCCGCGTGGAGAGGCAGAACTTACACGGGTTCATCAGAGGCGGACAGGCAGGACGAACATGGATCTCCTTCGCGCCGGCCTCCCAGAGCTTGCTAATGGTGAAGTTCTTAAGCTGGGTCCCACGAACAATGGAATCGTCACACACCGCCACGCGGTTGTCCCGGATGATCTCCCGGACGGGAATGAGCTTCATCTTCGCGATAAGGTCCCGTTTTTCCTGGGTGGGCGGCGTGTAACTGCGTCCGTACCCGGGCGTGTACTTCACAAGCGGCCGCCGGAAAGGCTTTCCGCTTTCCATGGCGTACCCGATCGCGTGGCTTGTCCCGGAATCCGGGACCCCGGCCACGAGATCGACTTCGATATCTTTATCACGGCGCGCGAGCGCAGCGCCGCAGCGTTCACGGGCAGCTTCTGTATTGATGCCCTCGTAATCCGAGGAGGGGAATCCTGTGTAGATCCAAAGGAACGTGCAGATTTGCATTTCTTCCCGACCCGCCGCCTTGGACTGGATACCGTCTTCGGTCAAAAGGACGATCTCCCCCGGCATCATATATTTCATGACCTTGAAATCGTCATTGGGAAAGGCCGATGTCTCGGAGGCGACTGCATAGGCGTCCGGCCGTCTTCCGATCACAAGCGGTGTGTAGCCAAATCGGTCGCGCACGGCGTAGACCCCATCGCGATTCAGGACGAGAAGCGAACACGACCCCTCGATCTTCTCGAACATCCCCTCGATCCCGCTGACAAGGTCCTCCCCGAGCGTGATAAGCCGGGCGATAAGTTCGGTCGTGTTAACAGGCCCCTTCGCGCTCATCTCGGCGAAGGAATGTCCTTTTCCAAGAAGTTCCCGGACAAGCTCCTCGGCGTTTTCAATGAGCCCCATGGTGACGATGCAGAACGGTCCGAATTTTGAATTGAGAAAAATAGGCTGTTCATGGGCATCACTGATCGCCCCGATCCCTTTGTTGCCCTTGAGATGCTGCAGGTCTTCGAAGAACTTGGATTTGAACTGGCTTTGGCTGATCCCGTGGATCTGACGCATGAATTTCTCGCCGTCCATGATCGCGAGCCCGCCGAACTCGGTCCCGAGATGGGAGTGGTAATCCGTACCATAGAAAAGAGAATCAGTGCAATGCGTTTTGGAAACGATCCCGTAGATCCCGCTCATAGATTTTCTGGCCTCCCCTGGCTTTTTCGCGCAACGTTCTACGCGCAACGCTCAACGTATTCTTTTTCTTCTCGTTGCGCGTTACCCGTTGTGCGTTGCGCTAAGTTTTATAATATTTTTCCGCTTCGGGAATTTCTTTGTTAATGTCTGCGATCCTGCGCGCATTCGCGGGATGGGTGGAAAGCAGTTCCGGGGGTTTCGCCCCTCCCAAGGAACTCATCCTTTCCCAAAAAGCGACCGCGGTCTTGGGGTCATAACCCGCCCGCGCCATCAGGATCAGCCCGATATGATCGGCTTCGGATTCGTGACTGCGGCTGTACGGCAAGAGGATCCCGACCTGGGAACCGGCGCCGTAGGCTTGCATCAAAATCTTTTGAGCTAAGGCCGGTTTTGATTTCGTGATCTGCGCGAGCCCCATACCGCCCGCCTGGACCAAAAGTTGCTGGCTCATGCGTTCTCCGCCATGGTTGGCGATCGCATGCGCCACCTCATGACTCATTACGGTCGCCAATCCGTTGTCATCCTGCACGACCGGCAGGATCCCAGTGTAGACCACGATCTTCCCGCCCGGCATGCAGAAGGCGTTTATGGTCTTGTCATCCTGGATAAGATTGAATTCCCATTTGTAATTCTTGAGGTCCTTTTCCATGCCATTTTCGCGCATGAATGTCTCAGCCGAAGCCGCGATCTTCCGGCCGACCTCGGTGACCTTCTGATTCCATGCCGCATCGGTGGACATCGTGGATTTGCTTAAGACATCTTTATAGCTTTGGTCGCTCAGGGTCAAAAGCTCGCCTTGGGGAATAAAAGAAAGTTGCTTGCGTCCCGTGATCGGGACTGTGGAACATCCCATGAGGAAGAAAAGAGCAACAAGGCAGGACATCCTTTTCATGGGGCATCTCCGTTCGGGTAAGGAGAACATGGTTTTAACGCCTGATTTTCCATTGGTTTTTTTATTGGAAATCAGTGCAGTCCAAATCGCCCTTCATAAAAAACCAAGATTTGGACGTTTCTTACTGGGATGCGGTATTATACAATAAAGCCTATGCAATGGAGGACAAAATTCGAATGAATTTCATTAAAAGACCGTCCCCTTTCCTGATCCCTTTCCTTGTCCTCGCCCTCGTCTTTTCCGGTTGTGTCCGGTACCGTCCCCAAATCTCGGACCGCTCTTCTTTCATGGAACGGGTACAGACCCAAACGCAGGGCGACGTGACGGTCACGCTCACGGTCCTGAGCAACAAGGAAGCAAAAAAATTCTTCGGCACCTCCCTTTCCAAAAGGGGGATCCAACCGCTTTGGCTTGAGATCGACAACCATGGGGACAGCACCTATTTTCTTATCCCGAGGAACATGGATCCCAACTATTATTCCACGGAAGAGGCTGCCTATATGTCCCATTACAAACAGGGCAGGCAGTTCCTTGAGGCGGGGCTGGTCGGGATCCTTTTTTTCCCGCTGCTTGCTCTTATTCCCATCAATTTCTTTGCGATTCGCCACGCAAACGGAAAAATGGACAAGATCTTTGAGGAGGTATCCATGCCCAGCTGCGTCATCCAGCCGGGCAAGAGCCAAAAGGGATTCCTTTATACCTCAGTCGATCAGGGCACCAAACACGTCAAAGTCGATCTCATGGGGGATCAGAAACGCGAGATCTTCGATTTTGTGGTGAAGGTCCCCGGCATGAAATCGGATTACACCACCAAGGATTTCGCGGCCCGTTACCCGGAAGAATCGATCGTGGAATATACGGAAGAGGATTTTCCAAAGCATCTCGCAGAACTTCCCTGCTGCACCACCAATAAAAAAGGCACCCGGAGCGGTGATCCGCTGAACCTGGTGGTGATCGGAGAGCTCGAGGACTTGATCGCGATCTTCACCTCTTCGAGCTGGGATGAGACCTCCGCGCTCACGATGAGTTCCGGACTTTCGATGGCCAAGGCATTCTTCACCGGAGAAAATGACCGCTACTCTCCGATCAGCCCGCTTTATTATCGCGGCCATCCGCAGGACATCGCGTTCCAGAAGACGCGGGACAATATCAACCAGCGGCTTCACTTCCGGCTTTGGTACACCCCGATGCGTTACAACGGAAAGCCTGTCTGGATGGGAGCCATCAGCCGTGATATCGGGGTCAAGTTCACATTCTCAACTTGGTA
>CAZPCF010000070.1:0-8608 GCA_964585045.1 uncultured bacterium | reverse complement strand
CTAGAATACGCCCAGGCGTTGAACTTTTTTAAAGGAGGCGGCCCATGGGAGAAAAGAGAACAATACTGGTCGTGGATGATGAAGTGGATACCAGTCAGATGGTGAAGATGATACTCGAAAAAACCGGGCTTTATGCGGTGAACATTTGTAACCGCGGGAGCGAGGCATTTAAGATCGTCCAGGACACACGCCCCGAACTGGTGCTTCTCGATATCATGATGCCGGACGCGGATGGGACGGACATTGCGGACCAGATCCAGCAAGACAAATCGCTTACGCACACGCGGATCGTTTTCATGACGTCGCTCGTCTCCCAGAAAGAAGTTAACAAGAGTTCCGTGATCGGGGGACACTCCTTCATCTCCAAGCCCGTCAGCGGCGAAACACTTCTCCAGAGGGTCAAAGGATTTTTCGAAATTGGAAAATGATTTCGCAGGTCCCGAAGTTCAATTCGCGCTTGAATTGATCCGGGGTGGTTCGGAATTAGCGCGTCGCATTCACGCGGAAACCTCCATCCGTTCCATTATCAAACAGGACCATTCTCCCGTCACGCTCGCCGATATGGGCATTCAGGCCCTTGCCGGCGCTTTACTTGAACAGCACCTTCCCGGCGCGGTGCTGGTCGCCGAAGAGGATACGGATCACCTGAAGACTCCGGAAGGCGTGGAGGATCTTGAGAAGATCACCGCCTATGTTCATTCCTTTTTTCCGCACGCGGATCCCGGGAAAGTCCACCTGTGGATCGAACGAGGCCAGGTCAAACCCAATTCTCCATTAGAAAATTCAAAGGTTAATTGGACTAGTCCTGGCAACCTTCCATCAGAAGAAAATAGATGCCAGGACAAGCCCGCGGGATCCTTTTGGACGCTGGATCCGATCGACGGGACCAAAGGTTTTTTACGCGGGGGCCAGTACGCGACCGCATTGGCATTCATCCAAAACGGGAAGGTGGAACTGGCGGCGATCGGATGCCCGGAACTAGAACTTGAAGGTCACAAAGCCTTAGGGAAGGGTGTCGGGATCTTTGCGGCTCGTGGGAGGGGGTGCTGGGCGGCGCCGATTGAAGGTCTGAAAGAGCCCCTAAAGTGGGTCCGTCTGGAAGTTTCCAAGTGCCGGGAGATCCGCCAAGCCCGCATTCTGGATTCTTTTGACCCAGGACATAAGAACACGGAAAAGAGCCAGCGTATTTATGAAGCGCTGGGGATCCTGGCAAAGCCGATCCTCATGGACAGCATGGCAAAACATGCCGTGATCGCTTCCGGCGGCGCGGAGATCTTTTTCAGGACTCTGCCGCGGAAGGACCCGGGCCATCGTGAAAAAATATGGGATGTCGCGGCCGGCGCTTTGGCGATCGGAGAGGCGGGCGGCCGCGTAACAGACCTTGAAGGCCGGGAGCTTGATTTTGGTGCCGGGCTTACGCTCGCGAAGAATCCCGGACTTGTGGCCACGAACGGTCTTTTGCACGAAGCCGTTCTCGGAGCTCTCTGGCAGGCAACGCAGGCATGAACACCAGGCCCAAGAAAAAATGGATGGCACTCGCCATCAAGTCCGCGCGGAAGGGAATGGAAAAGCCCGCTGGCGGGCCTTTTGGCGCGGTGATTGTGTGCGGGAGGCGGGTGATCGCGGTCACGCATAATACAGTTCTGAAAAATCATGACGCCACATGCCACGCGGAAGTGAATGCCATCCGTCTTGCTTCCCGAAAACTCAAGCGCTTCGATCTCTCGGATTGCGTGATCTATTCCACCACCGAACCATGCCCCATGTGCTTTTCTGCGATCCATTGGGCCCGGATCGCGAAGGTGATCTTCGGAACGAGTATCGCGGATGTTCAAAAGCGAGGTTTTCACGAGCTGTCTATCCCGAGCAGGAAGATGAAACGGGAAGGCAAAAGCCCCGTCTCCCTCAAGGCCGGTTTTATGAAAAAAGAATGCCTGGCGTTGCTTGAAGATTGGGACCAAAAAGAAAATAAAAAAGTCTACTGAGGTCCTGTTTTGCTTTAAGGCAGGAGCTTTCCGG
Organism: uncultured bacterium; assembly: GCA_964585045.1. Lineage (GTDB taxonomy): Bacteria > Omnitrophota > Omnitrophia > Omnitrophales > Aquincolibacteriaceae > Aquincolibacterium. Next base: position 6,589 of record CAZPCF010000070.1, on the reverse strand, counting down.
GATCTTTCGCCGTTTCTGGTAATTTTGAGAAGCGTCGTGTATAATCCCCACAGCTTTCACAAAAAAATCAATCCGGGGAAAAAATGTCATTCAATTTTAATTTTTTCAAAAAACAACGCGCCGAATTCAAAGACTCTATCTATTCCGTTTATCAGCCGATCGTGGATATCGCGACCGGGGATGTGATCGGGTATGAGGCTTTGGCCCGGGGCGAGAAGGAAATGCCCGCGGAGATGTTCCACCGGGCCTATGAAAAGGGGACGGTGATCCCGTTCGATTTCCATTGTCTTGAATCCGCCATCAAGGTCCTTCCCGAGCTGCAGGAAGGCCAGTACCTTTTCCTCAATATTGAGCCGCTTACGCTGGAGCAGGCCTTTTCAAAGGGAAAAGAGGGCGAAGAGTTCTTAAAAGGGCTGAAGACTTACTGCGACCGGATCGTTTTTGAATTGACCGAAGGCGTGAAGAAATCGGATTTTGCGTTCATCCAGCGCGGCGTGGAATTTATCCGGGCTTTTGGCTACCGTTTCGCGCTGGATGACATCGATGATATCAGCGTCAAGACCTCCCAGCTGGCATCGCTCAAGCCGGATTTTCTGAAGATCGATCTTCAGCTGGTGCAGGGGATCGCGAGCAATTATCTCAATCAACAGATCGTCCGTGAGATGGTGCATCTGGGGCGCGTGAACGGCTCCGAGATGGTAGCGGAGGGCGTGGAGCATCTCTCGGACCTTGAGTTTATCCGCAATATGGGGATCCGTTACGGCCAGGGATTCTTTTTCGCCAGGCCCGCCAGGGAATTGATCCTTTCTCTCCAATGGCCGAAGGAATGACCGGGGAATTCAGTCCCAATACCTGTCAATTGAAGCGAAACTGAATTTGGGTCAGGAAGCTGAAGCTGGCCCCATCATTTTCGCGAAATTCTCGGCGTTGCGGTCGATCCATATCTTTGCGGCTTCTTCTTCTGAAAATTGATGCCCCCTGAGGAGAGACATTTTTTCACGGAATTGACGGATCTGAAGGATCTCTTCGGCGAGTTTGGCGCGGAAGGAGCTCACAAAATTCTCGAAACAGACGCCGGTCTTGAAAAGGCCGGTGTCCGCGTCTTTTTGGGAGTGTGTGACACGTGCGTTCATTTTAAAAAGCTGTTTCTCGACCGGGATGGACAACTGCAGAGGTGTTCCTTCGGGGATGGGTTCCGGCCAAAAGAAAGCCAAACCGCCCTGCGAAAGATCCTCCGCGTGCGTGTTCGACGCAGGGTCATTTTCGACCCGCGTGAGCTGGATCGGAACCTTGATCGGGTGCCTGAAGAATTCCCGTTTTTCATTTTCCATGGCGCAAGTATAACCTATAAATTCATTTTTGCTAGAGCTGGGCGCTTTTTTGTATAATGTGTTCCGGAATAAAGTTTTATATTTTAATCATAAAATTATTTTAATAATCAAAATATAGCAATAACAATCAATTATGGCGCTCACAGAAGTACAAAAAAAAGCTGTCCAGGCGGTCGGAAAGAACATTCTTGTGTCGGCGGGGGCCGGGACCGGCAAAACGCGGGTCCTTGTCGAGAGGATCCTTCATCTGCTCCGCACGCAAAAGGCCACCCTCACCGAGCTCCTCGTCCTGACCTTTACGGAAAAGGCAGCCAACGAGATCAAGACCCGTCTTTCGGAGGGTTTCCGGGAAATGAGTCTGGTGGGTCCCCGGCGGGATCTTGATAAAGCGGCGATCTCAACCTTCCACGGTTTCGCGTCACGTCTTTTGAAAGAACATCCGATTGAGGCGGGTGTCGATCCGGATTTCCGCGTGATCGAGACGGAGCAATCCGAGCTTTTAAAAGAAGAAGCGATGCGCGAGATGATCGCAAAACTTTACGATGAGAAAAACGAGGCCTTCGAATTCCTTCCGGTGTACGGTGAGGAGGCAGCGTGCGCCGGCATCCTCAAGGTCTTTACCGCGGCGCGTCACGAAGGGAAGGGCCTCCGGGAGTTCTTTCTGGAGAATGAAAAAAAAGAGCGGGAAGTCTCGACGCAAAGGGAAAAGGAGTTGCCCCGCGAAGCGCAGGCGCTCCTCGCAAAACTCGAAGAGGTCGATGCCGGGGCGTGGGGGCGATTCCTCAAAAACACAAAATGGGACGCGGCAACGTTCCGGGATTTCAAGGCCTGGAGCGCGCTTTATAAGGGAAAGCGCAAAGCGGGCTGGAAAGAGTGGCGCTCGCTTCTGGAGGACCTTGCGGCGCTTCGCATGGGGCCGCTGGCCGCACCTTGGAAGGAAAAATTTGAATCCCTGGCGCTCGCTTTCGAAGCGGCCTACAGTGCCAAGAAAAAGGAAAAAGGCTTTTTGGATTTTGACGACCTGCAAATGAAGGTCGTGGGGCTTTTCCGGGGGGAGAGACCGGCGCTCCAGAAGCTCCGGGAGCGGTATCAGAACAAGTTCAAATTCATCCTGGTCGACGAGTTCCAGGACACGAACTTTCTCCAGATGGAATTTGTCGAACTCCTCTCCTCCGGAAATAATCTTTTTATGGTCGGCGATTATAAACAATCGATCTACGGGTTCCGCGGCGCCGAGCCGGGGATCTTCCTTGAAAAGGAAAAACTTTACGGGGACGGCACGGAAGGGGAGCGGATCTTCTTGGCTGAAAGTTTCCGGAGCGATCCTCCCGTCCTTGATTTTGTGAACGGCTTCTTTAAAACGCTTTGGGCGGAGGACAGGTTTCCTTTTGAGACGCTCGCCGCGCATCCTTCGCGTGCACCGGGGTCGCCCGTAGAACCCGCGGTCGAGGTGCTTGTGACCGGGCTGAGAGAAAATGAGGACATGAGCCATGCCCGCTTGCGCGAGGCCCGAATGATCGCGGCACGCGTTTGTGAACTCCACGAAAAGGACAAGGTCCCTTACGGTGATATCGCGGTCCTTTTTCAAGCCATGACCTTGAGCGGTATCTATGAGGACGCGTTCAAATCCGCCGGCGTGCCATACTTCATCGTCGCGGGCCGCGGGTTTTACGAGCAGCCCGAGATCCAGGACATGATGAGTTTTCTCTCCCATCTCGAGCGGCCGCTCGCGGACATCCCTCTTGCCGCGACGCTCCGCTCCCCGCTTTTTCACATCACGGATGACACGCTCTTTTGGCTCTGCCGTTATGCGAAGGCGAAGAATGAAGATGCACCGCTTTTTCACGCGCTGAAAACACTCGAACTTGTAAAAGAGATCTCCCAAGACCAAAGGGCGCGGCTGGAGGCGTTCCTGAGGCTGACGCGCGCGCTGGGGGAGCTCAGGGACCGGATCCCGCTTTCGGAACTGATCGACAAAATGCTCGAAGGTACCGGCTATGAGCTTTCCGTTCTTATGGACCCGAAGGGCGTGCGCCGGTACGCGAATCTCAAAAAACTGATCGCGATGGTCAGGGAATACGAGACCTTTGAGCGAATGCCGCTCGCCGCTTTTTTGAATATTTTAAAGCGGCTAAAGGCCCAGGAGGTCCGCGAATCCGAGGCGCAGATCGCGCTTGAAACGAGCGTGGAGGCGGTGCGCATGATGAGCGTGCACGCGGCAAAAGGATTGGAGTTCCCGGTCGTGTTCGTGGCGGACATGGGACATCAGGGGTCGCGGTCAGACTCCAAAGTCGTGATCGCTCATGCGGCGACGGGCTTCGCCATGCAGGTGCCCGATGAAACGGACCGTGAGATGCAAAAACCTTATTTTTTCCAATGGGTGGACGGCGAGATCGCGAAGCGCGACGAGGAGGAATGGAAGCGGCTTTTTTATGTGGCGGTGACGCGCGCGAAATCGCGGCTTTTCTTAAGCGGGGTTCACAAAAAGAAAAAGAAAGAGAAGGAAAGCTTTCGCGAGATGGCTTCCTGGATGGATTGGGCCATGGCGATCTGCGAAGATCTTCCGGTTAGGATCTCGATCGATCCCGAGAGTTCTTTCAGCCCGCGTCCCGGCGGCAAGGAGGACTTCCGAGAAAAAATGGAGGTTCTCATAAAAGATGCGGAATGGAAAACGGAAACACATGCGGAGAACGGGGAACCCCGCAGGGGCCTGGCAGAAAACGTCAGGCGGGGAACGGTCCCCTCTCTTCCCCGAAGCATTGACCTGCCGGTCTCGGCGTATGTGCTTTTCCAAAAAGACCCCGGGGAATTCTGGCGCACGTACCAGATCGGATGGACGGCCCTTGCCCAGGAATCTTCTGAAGGGTTGACAAGGACCGCCCCTATTTCCGCTACGCAGAAATTGACAAGTATGGGAACGGCCGGAGAAAACGAGTGGGCCGGAGAGGACGCGATCTTCAGCGAAGATGATTTTTCCGCCGCTGACTTCGGGACCGCGATGCACGGGTTCTTCGAGCACCTGGACTTTGAGAGGCCCGGACGCTTTCTGGAGCCGGAGGCGCTCGCGCGGGTCTTCGGCCGTTTTGGAAAAGAGGCCCTAAACGATGCGCAAAAGATCATCCAGGGCTTTATGAAGCAGCCCGTCTTTCGCGAGCTCGGACAAGCCAAGCGGGTCAAGCGCGAGATCGATTTTGTGCTGAACGAACGCCGCGGGCTCATTCATGGCAAGATCGATATTTTGTTCGAAGACGGGAAAGGCCGGTGGCATATCCTGGATTACAAGACCGCGGCGGGAGATGAAGAGGCGGCGCGCAAAAGCGCCTATGACCTTCAGCTTGAGATCTACGCGCTGGCCGCCGAAAGGATCCTGAAACGCCCGGTCCGTTCTGCTATCATCTACTACCTCAAGAACCAGAAAGCCGTGACGCTTTCTTTCCCAGAGGAAAGGTCCGAAGCTTTTTCCGACGGCCTTGAGAAAAAGATCCGCGACTTGCAGCAGAAGATACTTGATTATTCCAATGAACGCATGGAAAAGGAATGTGAGGCGAATTCATGAGAAAAGGGTTCATTGGCTTTTTTATCGTTTGTGCCGCGCTGAGTCTCAATGCCTCGGCGAGTGAGGCGTCATCAAAACGGGAGACGTCGGTCGTCGAAGTTGTTCGCGACTGGGGGCCGAGCGTGGTCAATATCGGTACCGAAAAGATCGTCCTTCTCAGGCAGCAGCCTTTTTGGCGGGGATATGGGCACCAGTACGACGCAGTCTTTCAAAACTTTTTCGGGCCCCAAGTGGTCAGCCCGGTCAAAGTTAAAAGCATCGGTTCCGGAGTGGTCCTGGACCCCACGGGGCTTATCGTGACCAATGCCCACGTGGTCAATATGGCGAGCCGTGTTTATGTGACCTTAAGTGACGGCATGAGCGTGGAAGCCACGATCCTCGGGGTCGATCAGCCCAATGATCTTGCTCTCTTGAAGATCGCTCCGCCGCACCCTTTTAAGATGATGAAACTGATCGAAGCCCGGGATGTTCTTGTGGGGGAGACCGTGATCGCGATCGGCAATCCCCTCGGCCTGGAGAATTCTGTTTCGGCAGGCGTGGTGAGCGGCAAGAAAAGGGTTTTCGGGAACCCGCAAATGGGCATTGTGATGAGCGATCTTATCCAAACGGACGCGGCGATCAATGCCGGTAACAGCGGGGGTGCTCTGCTGAACCTGGACGGGGAACTTGTGGGCGTTAATCTCGCGGTCGCACAACATGCCGTCAACATCGGCTTTGCGATCCCCGCCGACAAGATCAAGGGTTTGGTCGAGCAGTATCACGTGCGGCAACAGGAAAAAGAAAAGCCGCCCCAATCCGCCGGCATTTCTATCCCATGAAGGTATTTTAAAAGCCCCTTTTACAAATGAAAAAACTTATTCTCTACGATCTTGACGGAACACTTGCGGACACGCGCCGGGACATCATCAACGGTGTGCGGCATGCCCTTCAAGTTCTGGAAGGGCCGGACCTTACGGACGATGAGATCAAGGATTGCGTCGGCACGGGACTTCATGCGCTCATTAAACAAGTGTTTCGCACGGAAGATGAGCAACTCGCCGACCGGGGATCCAAACTTTACCGGGAGCATTACAAGGCACATATGCTCGATCACACGAAACTTTATCCCGGCGCGCGCGAATTCCTGGAGCATTTCAAGGATCGCAAACAGGCGGTCATTACGAATAAGCCCAACCCCTTTTCCTCGCAGATCCTCGAGGCGCTTGGCGTGGCACATTTCTTTATCGCCATATTGGCCGGGGACAACGGCCTTCCTTTCAAACCGGACCCGGCGGCGATCCATCACTTGATGGAAGAAACAAATGCCACGGCCGAGGAAGCGATCTTTGTGGGGGACAGTCCTATTGATATTCAGGCGGCGAGGAATGCGGGGGTTGAAGTCGTGACGCTCTCGCACGGGTTTGCGAACGAAACAACTCTGCGTGAAGCAAAACCCGACCACATCGTTCACAGTTTTTCCGAACTTCTGCGGCTGGCTCAAGAAAAAGAATGGTAATTCAACCCCCTCACACTTATGCAGTGTGGTAAAATCAAAAATCACACTGCGTAAGTGTAGAACTGGTTCAGGATACGGTTTTGGAAGGGCATGAAAACTTATGGAAAATCAAATACAGCAGGCTGAGGGTATTAAAGAGGGCGACCTGGTCCTCGTATGGTTCGATGACGAGCGCACCTACATGATCGATGTGGCGCGCGGCAAACG
>CAZPCF010000069.1:0-8631 GCA_964585045.1 uncultured bacterium | reverse complement strand
AGTGAACCCTCCGCTTCGTACCGAGAAAGACCGGCAGGCCATCATGGTTGGGTTGGAAGACGGTACGATCGACGCGATCGCGACGGATCACGCACCGCACGCGCTCGAGGAAAAAGACCAGGATATCGAAGTGGCCCCCTTCGGCACGATCGGATTGGAGTCGGCCTTCGGGGTCATCATGACGGAGCTTTTTCACGGCAGAAAATGGAAGTTGGAAGATATCGTGAAGAAGATGAGCCTGACGCCGGCGGAGATCCTGAAGAAAACGAATTTCGGGCGGCTCAAGATCGGTGAACAGGCGAATTTCATCCTGGTGGATGTGGACAAGGACTGGGTGTTTGCGGAAGACGACGTGCATTCAAAATCCCTGAATTCCTGCTTCTACGGCAAGAAGCTCAAAGGGAAGGTCCTCCATACATTCGTGAAGGGTTATCAATACGTCCTCTAGCACTGCGTTGCAATTGATTTTAAGGGTCCGCAGTGCTGTACCGTTAACCCATTAAAACAAATGAAAAACGGTACTCGATGAAGGGAAGCCGTGACTTTAAGAGCATGAAAGCTGAAGAGATAAGCCTATCTAAAAATGTTACCTAAAAATGGAAAGGATTTGAATTATGCCGCGACGCAACGATATTAAGAAAATTCTGATCATTGGATCCGGGCCGATCATCATCGGGCAAGCCTGCGAGTTCGATTATTCCGGCACCCAAGCCTGCAAGGCGCTCAGGAAAGAGGGTTATCAGATCGTGCTGGTGAACTCCAATCCGGCGACGATCATGACCGATCCGGAGATGGCGGACCAGACCTATATCGAGCCGCTCACGGTTGAAAGTCTTGAAAAGATCATCGCCAAGGAACGGCCCGACGCGCTCCTGCCGAACCTGGGCGGGCAAACGGGATTGAATCTTTCGTCCACGCTTTTTAAAGAAGGCATACTGAAGAAATACAATGTTCAGATCATCGGCGTCAAAGCAGACGCCATCGAACGCGGTGAGGATCGTGAGGTTTTCAAAAGGACCATGGGCGAATTGGGGATCCCTATGCCGCAATCGGCGACGGCCAATACCGTTGAAGAATGCGAAAACATCGCACAAAAGATCGGTTACCCTGTCGTGATCCGTCCTGCCTACACCATGGGGGGGACGGGCGGCGGGATCGCCTATAACGTCGAGGACCTGCGCATCGTCGCGCTCAGAGGGCTCACTGTGAGCATTGCCCGCCAAGTTCTTATCGAAGAAGCGGTGATCGGTTGGGAGGAGCTCGAACTTGAGGTGGTCCGCGATGCGAAGAACCAGAAGATTACGGTCTGCTTTATCGAGAACGTGGACGCCATGGGTGTCCACACCGGTGATAGCTTCTGTGTGGCGCCAATGCTGACGGTCGCACCCGAGCTCCAGAAGAAGCTCCAGGAATATTCCTACAAGATCGTCGATGCGATCGGTGTGGTCGGCGGGACGAACATTCAGTTCGCACATAATAAAAAGGACGGGCGCGTGGTTGTGATCGAGATCAATCCGCGGACGTCCCGGTCCTCGGCGTTAGCCTCGAAGGCCACGGGTTTTCCGATCGCCATGGTATCCACCCGGCTTGCCGCGGGGCTGACGATGGATGAGATCCCTTACTGGCGCGACGGAACACTCGAAAAATATACTCCGAGCGGGGAATATGTCGTTGTCAAATTTGCCCGCTGGGCTTTTGAAAAATTTCAAAAGGCCAAGGACATTCTCGGGACGCAAATGAAGGCTGTGGGCGAAGTCATGTCGATCGGGAAAAACTTTAAAGAGGCGTTCCAGAAATCCATCCGGTCGCTTGAGATCGGTCGTTATGGCCTCGGAGGCGCGAAGGATTTCAAGCAGCTTTCGGTCGACGAGCTGCGCGAGCGCTTGGCCCATCCTTCAAGCGAGCGGGCTTTTCTGATGTACGAGGCTCTTCGCAAAGGCGTGACGGTCGAGGAATTGCATCGCATGACCTATATCGGCGACTGGTTTATCAAGGAGATGCAGGATCTGGTCCTGTTCGAGGAAGAGATGCTCAAGACGACATGGAACAAATTCGCGGACAAGGATTTCATCAAAGCCAAAGAATGGGGTTTTGCCGACCGGTATCTGGCCGGGCTTTTCAAAGTCCCCGAGGCCGAGGTCCGGAAGCGGCGCCTCAAACTTGGTAAGATCGCCCGTTACGAAGCTGTGCCGGTCAGCGGAGTGGAGAACGCGGCCTATTATTATTCCACCTACCTTCCCGGAAAAGAAGACGTGGCGGTCTCCAAGAACAAAAAGATACTCATTCTTGGGGGCGGTCCCAACCGGATCGGTCAGGGGATCGAGTTCGATTACACCTGCGTCCACGCGGTCTTTGCGCTCCGGGCGGCGGGCTATGAATCGATCATGATCAATTGCAATCCCGAAACGGTTTCCACCGACTACGATACGGCGAACAAACTTTATTTTGAGCCGCTCACCGTCGAAGACGTGCTGACGATCTACGAGAAAGAAAAACCCGAAGGCGTCATTGTTCAGTTCGGGGGCCAGACACCGCTCAATATTGCTCAACAGCTCAAGGAAGCGGGGGTGAAGATCCTTGGGACCACGCCCGAAAGCATCGCCTTTGCTGAGGACCGTGAACTTTTCCGTGAAAAGATGATCGAGCTTGGGATCCCGCAGCCCGAAAGCGGTACGGCACGTTCTCTGGAAGAAGCGCTTGTGATCGCGCGAAAGATCGGTTATCCCCTCATGGTCCGCCCGTCCTTTGTCCTGGGTGGCCGTGGGATGGAGATCATCTACGAAGAAGAGCGGCTGATCAAATATGCCGTTGAGGCGATCAATGTGAGTCCGGAATATCCCATGCTGATCGACCGCTTTCTCGAAAAAGCCCTTGAGTGCGAAGTGGATGCCCTTTCGGATGGTAAAGACGTCTTTGTCGCTACCGTCATGGAACATATCGAGTGGGCAGGTGTGCATTCGGGGGATTCGGCCTGTTCGATCCCGAGCCGGACGATCTCAAAAGAGCATTTAGATCAGATCCAGAACTATACGGCCAAGATCGCAAAGGAGCTCAAGGTCGTGGGTCTCATCAACGTTCAGTTCGCGATCTGCGACGGCAAAGTCTATATCCTTGAGGCCAATCCGCGCGCCTCACGAACGGTGCCGATCGTTTCCAAGGTCACGGGCATATCGCTTGCCCGCATTGCGACCGAGATCATGCTGGGGAAAAAGATCAAAGATTTTCCGCAGTTAAAGGAGATCAAGACCCCGTTCGTGGGCGTGAAGGAAGCCGTTTTCCCGTTCAACATGTTCCCGGAAGTGGATCCTCTCCTCGGTCCCGAGATGCGCGCGACGGGGGAGGTCATGGGTATCGGCGATAACTTCGGCGTTGCGTTTTACAAGGCCCAGGAGGCCACGGGTTCGAAACTGCCTCTGGAAGGGAATGTGCTCCTGACCGTTGCGGACAAGGACAAAGAAATGTTGCCTCCCATCGCACGGAAACTTATCGCTCTTGGGTTTAAGATCTTTGCGACGGAAAAAACAAGTGCGCTTCTAACGTCTCAAAAAATCGAAAATACCTTCATTAAAAAGATCCATGAAGGTCAACCGAATATCGCGGATGCGATCAAGAACGGTGAACTGCATCTCATCATCAACACACCGGCGGGGCGAGGGAGCCAGGATGATGACAGTTACATACGGATGATGGCCATCCAGCGCAAGCTTCCGTATGCTACTTCCATGGCCGCGGTGGAAGCGACCGTGGAGGGCATCGAAGCCGCGAAAAAAGGCGATATTGCGCCGAAGTCGCTTCAGGACTATCATCGGAAAAAGGATGAGGCCATTGAAGCATGTTGCGCGCAAAAGCTATAAAGGAAAAAGTGACCGAAAAAAAGTACGACGAAGATGTTCCTCTGCTTGAAAATAAAAAGATCAACGGGAAATATTTCAAGTTGGCCTTTCGTTCTAAAAAGCTTTCCAGGAATATCCGGCCCGGGCAGTTCCTTCACGTCCGCGTCAACCAGGGGCAGGACCCCTACCTGAGGCGTCCTTTCAGCTACTTTCGGGTTTCACCCGGCAGGGTGGAGATCCTCTATGAGGTTCTGGGGCGCGGCACCTCTCTTCTTTCCGAGAAGAAAAAAGGAGATGTCCTTAGAGTGATGGGCCCCCTCGGAAATGCGTTCACTGAGAAACCCGGCAAAAAGAAACGGATCCTGGTCGCGGGCGGGGTGGGTGTTCCCCCGCTTGTTTTTCTTGCCGAGAAATACCCCACGGAATATCTTCTGATCGGGACAAAGTCCAAAGCCGAACTCATGCCAAAGTCTGAGCTGAAGAAGGTCCGTGCCAAGATCCTTTATTCCACAGAGGATGGTTCGTACGGAACAAAAGGACGCGTTACCCTGCTGCTTGAAAAGATCCTGGAGGGCCGGCATCCCGGAGAGTTTTTCATCCAGACCTGCGGGCCCAAGAAAATGATGGAGGCCGTGATCGCGATCGCGACGAAATACGGCGTCGAAGGGGAGGCGTCCTGGGATGAGAGTATGGCCTGCGGGGTCGGGGCATGCCTGGGATGCATGGTCAAAACGCGTGGAGGGCTCAAGCGGGCTTGTGCCGACGGGCCGGTGTTTAAATTCGAGGATCTCGAGCTGTGAAAATCGATCTGAAGACACGGATCAAAAACCTGACGCTTAAAAATCCCATCACCGTCGCTTCCGGGACTTTCGGGACCACGGACGAATATGCCGGGTATGTTGACGCGAGGAAGCTCGGGGCGATCATCACCAAAACCATTACCGTCAAGCCACGCGCCGGAAATCCCATGCCGCGTATCTGCGAGACCTCGGCCGGGATGCTCAACGCGATCGGACTCCAGAATAAAGGACTTGAGGATTTTATCGAGCATAAGATCCCTTATTTCAAGAAACTCGGCGTTCCGCTTATCGTGAGTATTGCCGGAGAATCTGCGAGGGAATTTGGCAAGCTTGCCAAGACCTTCGATGGGGTGAAAGGTGTGGTGAAAGCGATCGAAGTGAACCTTTCCTGTCCGAATGTCGAAGCCGCCGGAGTGAGCGGCATGAAAAAACAGGAACGTATTACGGATGCGGTCAAAGCGGTGCGCGGCGAAACCGATCTTCTTGTTTTTGCCAAGATCTCGCCGGAACTTGGCGATGTACTTGAGATTGCGGGGAAAGTCCTCGCGCAAGGAATGGATGGGATCAGTCTGATCAATACGCTGCGCGGGATGGCGGTCGATCTGGGGACACGGAGTTCCAGGATCGTGAAGGATTTCGGGGGTCTGAGCGGCCCGGCGATCAAGCCGGTCGCGCTTCGCTATGTCTATCAGGTCAAAAAAGAATTTCGAGTTCCTGTCATTGCCTCCGGCGGCATATCAAATGCCCAAGATGCCCTGGAGTTCCTGATCGTGGGTGCGGATCTTCTGGCGATCGGGACGGCGAATTTTGTGGAGCCGCAGGCGACGCTTGAAATTTTGAAGGGGCTCGAAGCATTCTGCCGGAAGGAAAAAATTCTAAGCATTGATGAACTGCGGGGCAGCTATAAGCCAGCGGATGAGAAGAGGACCAGGTGCAATTCATGAGCGATATGAATCCGAACGACCGTTTGATCGTGGCGCTCGATGCGCCGACGCTTGAAGTGGCTGAGCAATGGCTTATCGAGCTGAAGGGCGTTGTCCATTTTTACAAAGTAGGGCTCGAACTCTTTACGGCTCATGGCTGGAAGGCCGTGAACCTGGTGAAAAATTACGGGGGGCGTGTTTTTCTGGATCTCAAACTGCATGACATCCCGAACACCGTGAGCCGAACGCTTGCGGCGGTGTGTGAGCATGAAGTGGATATCGTGAATGTTCACGCCCTCGGCGGACTTGAGATGATGAGGATGGCCCGTGAAGCGGTGGAAAAATATTCCTCGGGGCTCGTGAAAAAACCGAAGCTGATTGCCGTCACAGTTCTGACGAGTCATGACCAGAAGTCTCTCTCTCGAGAGCTCCGGGTCCGGGGAAGCGTGAAAGACCAAGTGTTGCATCTGGCAGGTTTGGCAAAAAAAGCGGGGCTTGACGGGATCGTTTGTTCGCCTGAGGAAACCTCCTGGGTCCGTAAGAAGTTCAAAGAGGATTTTTTGATCGTGACGCCAGGTATTCGCCCCGTGGGTTCGGACAAAGGAGACCAGAAACGGATCTATACGCCTGAAAAAGCATTAATGGCCGGTTCAGACTATATGGTGATCGGCCGTCCCATTACACAAGCCCCTAATTCCAAAGAGGCCGCCCTCCAAATCCTGAGCGCGATAGCTTCCTCTAAGGGCGCGTAAGATCCAACCCATTGAGAACAAATAACTTATAGAAACAGTCCCTACGCTTTTCCTTGACAGTCCCGCGGAAACTTTTATAATACGCACTCCACATGTCCTATAACTTTCCTGAGATTCCATAATTATGATAAGAAGCATGACCGCTTTTGCCCGAGTGTCGTTTGCGGTCGGGGGCAAGCACTGGGTTGGCGAGATCAAGTCGCTCAATCAGCGGTATTTCGAACTTTCCTTGAGACTTCCGCCCGTGATGTATTCCTTCGAGTCGCAGGTGCGTCCTCTCATTCAGTCGGTGATGCGTCGCGGGAAGATCTCGCTCAGCATTGCAGAGGAAGGTCGTAATGGCGGGTCGCTTGTGTACGAACTGGACCAGGACCAGGTGAAGGCCTATCTCGCCTCAGCCAAGAAGATCAAAACCAAATTTAAACTGGATGGAAAACTCACCGTTGAAGAGATCATGCGGCTTCCCGGTGTCGTGAAAGAAAAAACTGCCGCGGATGCCGAGGACTGGAATTGGGTGAAACTCAGCGGACTTTTAAAGAAAGCCCTGGATAAAGCGGTTCGTCATAAGGAAGAAGAGGGCAAGAAACTGGACAAGGATTTTCGCCAGCGCCTGGACAAGATCGCCAAGACGACGCATAAGATCGAAACCTTGGTGCGGGGCAATCAAAAGATCTATTTTGAAAAATTGAAGAACCGTCTCAAAGATCTTCTCGGAGATGAAAAACTGGATCAGGACCGGCTTCACCGCGAGGTGGCTTTTCTGGCCGAACGTTCGGATATTACCGAAGAAACGGTCCGCATGAAAAGTCATCTGGAGCTTTTTGAAAAGTGGCTCGGGCGGCAAGGCGAGATCGGCCGCGAGCTGGATTTTCTTTGTCAGGAAATGAACCGGGAGGCGAACACCATGGCATCCAAGGCCCAGCTCTTCGAGGTCTCCCAGGAAGCCATCGCGATTAAAAGCGAGATCGAAAAGATCCGCGAACAGGTTCAAAATGTCGAATAAAAAAGCAGGGCCGGGTCAGGGCATCTTGGTGGTCCTGTCCGCGCCCTCGGGGTGCGGAAAAACAAGCATTGTCGAACGCCTTCTCAAGCGGCACCAGGATTGGGTGCGTTCGATCTCGGCAACCACACGCAAGCCCCGGGTCGATGAAAAAGACGCGCAGGACTATTTCTTTTATTCCAAGCAGGATTTTGAAAAAAAAGCGCGTGAAGGGAAGATGTTGGAACATGCCGTCATCTACGGTAATCTTTACGGGACTCCCCGGGAATTCGTGGAGGATCAGGTCGCGCAGGGCAAGACCGTGATCATGACGATCGATGTGCAGGGAACGAAGCAGATCATGGAGTCCTGGGGGAAGGAGCGTCCGCTTCTCAGCGTTTTTATTCTCCCGCCTTCGGTCAAGGTGTTACGGGAGCGGCTTGCGGGGCGGAAAACAGAAAGTCCCGAGGAGATCGAAAATCGGATCGAGATCGCGCAGGATGAGATCAAGGCCGCGAAGCTTTATAATCAAACGGTCATCAACCAGAACCTGGATCAGGCGGTGCTCGAGGTCGAGGAAATTATTTTGAATGCTTTAAAACAAAGGAGAACAAATTAGCCATGGCGTATATCGCGTTAGAAAAGATCTTATCGGAAAAAAACAAGAGCCTCTACAAAAGCGTGTTGACGGCCGCGGCGCGGGCGAACGAACTCGCGCAGGGCGCGCAGCCTCTCATCAAAACAGATTCCAAAAAAGTCGCGACCATCGCTCTGTACGAAATGGCCGCAAAGAAAGTCAGCTATGTCGAGATCAAAGCCAAGGGCAAAAAAACTCTCGGGTAGGACGGTTCTTCACATCCTGACGGGCAGCATCGCTACCTACAGGGCCCCGGAGCTCATCAAAAAGATGAAAGACGCGGGTTTGCGGATGGTGTGTGTCATGACGGGTGCCGCCAAGGAGTTCGTGACGCCGACCGTGCTCCGTACCGTGAGCGGTGAGAGGGTTTATTCCGAGATGTTCCCGCAGGACGCCCCCTTCGGCGTGCTTCACACATCCCTGGCGGACCTCCCGGACCTTGTGCTTGTTTCTCCCGCGACCGCGAATTTCATCGCGAAAATGGCGACCGGTATTTCGGATGATCTGGCCAGCTGCCTTGTCCTTGCGACACAAAAACCCATTCTCGTCGTCCCGGCCATGAACGACCATATGTACACGCATCCGGTGACCCAGAAAAATATCGCCCAGCTCAAGGCCCTCGGGTACCACTTCGTGGATCCGGTCGAAGGGGATCTGGCCTGTGGGCGCATCGGGGTCGGCCATGTTGCTCCGGACGAAGCCATACT
>CAZPCF010000068.1:0-8678 GCA_964585045.1 uncultured bacterium | reverse complement strand
ATTTTTTTTTAAAAGATAATCAGGGCGGCCCCAATCTCAGCTTTGCTTCGATCGATTGGAATTGGGACTGCCCCCATTTCAGAAATGATTTCTTCAATGGAGAGGTATTGGGACTATGTTAATTGATAAAATACATTTGAAAATTCAGGGCGGGCGCGGCGGCAAAGGTTGTGAGAGTTATAACCACCGCAAGGACCACAAAAAAGTTCCTAATGGTGCTGACGGCGGCGACGGAGGGAGTGTAATCTTCCGTGCTTCGCATAACGCTCCGGGGCTCGATCGTCTCAGGCTGAAGCAGCATTTGGACGCAGAGTCCGGAGAACACGGCAGCAGTGATAATAAACGTGGAAGCAAAGGGGCGGATCTGATCGTGTTGGTTCCGATCGGGACTTCGATCTATCATCGCGAGAACCATCTTGCGATCCGGGATCTTTATCTTGAGGGTGAGGAAGTGATCGTGGCTCGTGGCGGCCGGGGTGGGTCGGGAAATATCGGCGACAAAACGGCAACTTCCGGCGAAGACGGCGAAAAACTCGAGATCGATGTGGAGTTCCGCATCATGGCGGATGTTTTTCTTGTGGGGCTCCCCAGTTCCGGGAAATCCTCCCTGCTTCACCACCTGACGCGCGCCCCCGTGGAAGGCAAGGATTATCCCTTCGCAACGCGCAGTCCGGTGCTGGGCGTTCACGCGTATGACGACTATAAACAGGTCAATTTCTGCGAGCTCCCGTCCATTTTTGAAGGCTCCACGGACGGGCGGGGACTGGGGACCGATTTTTTAAGACACTTGGCCCGCGCCAAGCTGATCGTGTTCATGATCGACGCAACTTTGAAATTCTCCCATACCGTCCTCGAAGGGTTGAGCACCTTGCAGAGGATTGTTTACGAGCACGATGCCGCTTTCCAGCAGATCCCGAGTGTGGTAGTGGTGAACAAGATCGACCTGGGGCTCGATATCGGAAAGATCCAGGAAGAGCTCCAGAGTTCGGGACAGATTTATTTTTTAATTTCAGTGAAAACCGGGGAAGGAGTAGAATCTCTCATGAAGTTCGTCCATGAGAAGATCGAGAACGAAGGCCATGTCTGATCGTGTCCGTCGCGCCCAAAAGATCGTTATCAAGATCGGTACGAGCATCCTGAAGACCCGTGGGGAAAGTTTTTCCCACAAGGAGCATGCCCGTGTCTGCCAAGAGATCTGCGCGCTCATCCAGAAGGGCCGGCAGCCGGTCCTGGTGAGCTCCGGTGCGATCGCGCTCGGGATGAAAAGTTGCGGTTTTAAAAAACGGCCGAAAGAAATGGCTGAGCTTCAGGCCTGTGCCGCCATTGGGCAGGGAAAACTCATGCATGCCTATGAGAGTTTTTTCGCGAAGAAAAATGTGCATACCGCCCAGCTGCTCCTGACGCGCGACGGCCTTGAGGACCGCAAGCGGTTCCTCTGTGCGCGCAATACCTTGGAGACGCTCCTGAAACTCAATATCCTTCCGATCGTCAACGAGAACGATACCATCGCGGTTGAAGAGATCGCTTTCGGGGACAATGACATTCTTTCGGTCCATGTGGCGCATCTGGTGGGCGCGGACCTTCTGATCAATCTTTCGGACGCGGAAGGTTTTCTCTTGAAGGACGGAACGCGTGTGCGGGAAGTGACCTCTGAAGATGAGATCGATAATAAACTTGTGCTGCATTTGGCGGACAAAAAACGCGAAGAAACCGTTGGCGGGATGCGCGCGAAGCTTAAAGCGGCGCAAGTGGCGATGCGCCTCGGGATCCCTTTTATGATCGTGAATGGTCACAAACCGCATATCCTGCAGGAGGTCATTAGCGGGAAGGATGTCGGGACTTTATTTATCACCTCGGGCACCAAAAAGGACATGCGCCACAAGTGGATCGCATTCTCCGCGACCCGGAGCGGCAGTATCATCGTCGACGGCGGGGCCTATCAGGCACTGCTTGCGAAAAAGAGTTTGTTGCCTGGAGGGGTCGTGCAGGTCCAGGGGAATTTTACCGAGGGCCAGGTCGTGGAACTTGAGGCGCTGGACGGAAAGGTCTTTGGCCGCGGGGTGGTGCACTACAATAGCCATGATCTGAGCCGCATCGCAGGTAAGCGGACCGACAAGATCCAGGCGATCCTGGGCAAAAAATCTCATGATGAAGTGGTCCATCGCAACGATCTTGTGATCTGGAGCGAACGATGAATTGGAAACAGGAATTGGAGAAAGTGCTTGTAGGTGCCCGTCAGGCGGCATCCTGTGCCGGTCAGGGGTCCCCGGCTTTTAAGAAAAAGCTTCTTTGGGACATTGCTTCCAGGATCGAAAGAAAGGCGAAGTGGCTTATTGCCGAGAACCGTAAAGATCTCGCGCAGGCCAAGGCGAGCGGGCTTTCATCCGCGATGATCGATCGGTTGACGCTCAATGAAAAGCGTATCCACGCTATGGCGGAGGGTGTCCGGGCGGTTGCCTGTCTCAAGGATCCGATCGGTCAAGTGCAGGCGCAGTGGACGAGGCCGAACGGTCTTAAGATCCAAAAAGTGACCGTTCCGCTTGGTGTTATCCTGATGATCTATGAGTCCCGTCCAAACGTGACCGTGGAATGCGCGGCACTTTGCCTCAAGAGTTCGAACGTGGCGATCCTTCGCGGCGGACGTGAGGCGATGGCTTCCAATCGCGCGTTTGTGTCGATTTTCAAAAAGTCCCTCAAGCGGCACGGACTTTCGCCTTTTCATGTAAATCTTGTGACGACAACGGATTATGCCGCGCTGGATTTTCTTTTGGAACAGGAGGGACGGATCGATCTCGTGATCCCTCGTGGCGGGGAGAAGCTGATCCGCCGGGTCGTGGGAAAGTCGTGTATTCCCGTGATCAAGCACTATCAGGGGATCTGCCATGTGTATATCGATAAAAGTGCCGATCTCAAAAAGGCCGTTGCGATCACGTTGAACGCCAAGCTGCAGCGTCCGGGGGTTTGTAACGCGATGGAGACACTTTTGGTACATCAAGCTATTGCTGCGAAATTCCTGAGGATGGCCGGTGATCCGCTCAAGCAAGGCGGGTGCGAAATCCGGGGTGATGCCGTGACCTGTCGTTTTATTTCTTGGGCGAAGCGCGCGAAGGCGTCTGACTATGGCCATGAATTTCTGGAAAAGATCCTCGCGGTGCGTGTCGTCACAGATCTGGAAGAAGCGATCCGACACATCGAAGCTCATGGTTCTCATCATACAGACGCGATCGTGACCCAAGACAAAAAATCGGCCAAGATCTTTAAGGCCAAAGTCGATTCTTCGTCTGTGATGGTCAATGCCTCCACTCGCTTTTCCGACGGATTCGAGTATGGATTCGGCGCGGAGATCGGTATTTCGACCGACAAGATCCATGCGCGCGGCCCGATGGGACTTGAAGGGCTCACCTCGTACAAATATATCGTGGAAGGGAATGGCCATATACGCACTTAAAAGCGGTCTTTCCGCATGAACCCCGTTAGATCTCTAAGCGTACTCCGGGCGGGTCATTTTCAAAAAAATAGAACTTTGGTTTTTAAAACTCAAACTGAATTGGAGGTCTGACGGGGTGAAGATCGGTATTTTTGGAGGGACCTTCGATCCTGTCCACCGCGGGCATTTGCAGATCGCTCAAAATGCCCGGGCTCAATTCTCGCTCGATAAAGTCATTTTTGTTCCAGCTTATCAGCCCCCCCATAAACAAGAACTCCTTTCGTTCACATCCGCCCAGGACCGTTACGAAATGGTCCGCCTGGCCATCGAAGGCGAGCCCTTCCTTGAGCTCTCAGATTGCGAGCTTGAACGAAAAGGCGTTTCTTATACTTTTGATACTCTCTTGGAATTTGAAAAGAAATATCCTGGCTGCGAATTTTTTTTAATTCTCGGAAAAGATGCGTTTGAGGGGATCGATGCCTGGCATTATGCTGCCGAGCTCAAGAAAAAGGTCCGGCTTTTGGTGGCGAAGCGAGGCACCTGTGAAATTTGTGCGCCCGCAGGTGCTCACGCCGAATGGATCCAGATGCCTTTGTGTCCGATTTCGGCCTCCGGGATCCGTGAGGCCATCAAGCAGGGAAGGAATGTGGACGATCATGTGTCTCCGAAGGTTCTTCAGTTCATCCAGGCCCATGCGCTTTACCGGAAACACTAAACTATGAACACAACTTTACATTGGGTCATTTTGGGAGTGCTCTTCCTGCTCTCTTTTTTCTTTTCCGCATCCGAAACAGCTCTTTTCTCTCTTTCCAAACTCGACAAACGCAAACTCAAAGAAAATTACCCCCACCTTTCAAAATGGATCTTTGAACAATTGCAAACACCTCGCAAGACGCTCGGCACGATTTTGATCGGTAACTTGGCGGTGAACACGTTGGCGACGGCAATCGTTGCTCTTATTGCTCTCAAGCTTTTCGGAAATGCACATCTCGGCATGATCATGGCTGTACTCACTATTTTCTTTATCATTTTCTGCGAGATGTTCCCCAAAATTCTGGCCGTCCGGGCGCGGGTCAAAATGGCCCTGTTGGTATCCCTGCCGCTTAAGTTCTTTGCCGTATTGTTCGCTCCTTTCAGACTTCTGATGCGCTTTGCCACGGATCGCATCCTGTCCTTTCTTGTCCACGAAAAGATCGATCAATCAGACATGATCTCAGAAAAAGAACTCAAGGTGCTTGTGAAGATCGGAGAAGAGGAAGGGGTCTTGGGGGGGCAAGAGCGGCATATGATCCAAAAACTTTTAGAGCTGGGGGAACGTCCGGTCAAGAATATCATGACGCCGCGGACGGATCTGATCGGCTTGGATATCGAGGAGCCTTCGGAAAAACACGAAGAGCTTATCCGAAAATTCCACTTCACGCGACTGCCTGTTTTCCAGGGCTCGATCGATCATATCCTGGGGGTTGTCGAATCGCAGAGCTATCTTCTGAAGGAACCGCTTCCCGACGTAAAACAAGTAATGCAAGAACCACTTTTTGTACCGGAAAGCAAACGGATCGATGATCTTTTAGAAACCTTTCGGAGCAAGAACGAGCGTTTCGCGGTTTGTGTGGATGAATTTGGTGGGACGGCCGGGGTGGTGACACAGGAAGATATTTTAGAGGAGATCTTCGGGGAGTTTTACGACGAATACGCCAAGGTCGAGCATCCTATCCGGCGCTTGGGCGAGGATCTTTATTTGGTGGAAGGCAAAGTCAGTCTTCCGGAATTCAACGATTTTTTCTCCTCGCATCTTGTGGCAGAGGAGTCCACGACGCTCGGAGGCTATCTTTTTGAGAAAATGGGGGTGGTCCCTGTCAAAGGTTCTGTTTTAAATACCGAGCAATTCGATTTCGTGATCCAGGACATGGTTCGTCAACGCATCCACCAGGTCACGGTCCGGAGGAAGCCATGATCGGTCTCCTGACCCTGTTTTTCTTATCTCTGGTGGCTTCGGCGTTCTTCTCAGGGGCTGAGATGGCTTTCGTTTCGGCCAACAAGCTAAAGCTTCGCGAAATGGCGGATGCCGGAGATAAAAAAGCCAGGTTCATCATGCAGCTCCAAAAAAATCCAAATTATTTCCTGACCGCGATCCTGATCGGGAATAACGTGGTGAATGTTACAGCGATCTCGATCGTGACTTACATTTTCAAGGAATATTTCGGCTGGAACAGCGAATGGGCCGTGATGTTGATGATCGCGCCGGTGTTGATCATTTTTGCGGAGATGGTTCCCAAGGATTACGGCCGCTTGACGGCCATTCCATTCTTATTGGGGCAGACTTTCTGGCTTAAAGGCCTCAAGGCGGTCCTGTACGGTCCTATCATCCTGTTTTTTAAGGCGCTAAACTTTTTCTGGCCGTCTTTCCAGCATGGGGTGGTTCGGGATATTTTTGTGAACGAGGAGGAATTCCGCTCACTCATCGAAGAGAGCACACAAAGAGGCATCGTAGGACCTCAGGAAGAAAAATTGATCCATACCATCCTTGATTTTGAACGGATCCAGGTCTCCTCAGTGATGGTTCCGGTAGGGAAGGTGCCAATGGTGGATATCCATAGCAAGATCGAAGATATCAAGCAAATCGCGCGCGAGACGCACGTCCGCATGATGCTTGTTTACGAGGAATTACCATCCATTGTCATGGGGATGGTCTACGTCTTCGATATCCTCTGGGAAGAGGAGAACGCTCAAGGGCTTCATGATTTTCTCCGGGCGCCCATTTTTATCCCGGAGGACACCTCCTTGGAGAAAGCCTTCCTGACCCTCCAGAAAAAGCGTCAATCTTATGCCGTTGTGACCGATCGAGCCGGGGATATTAAAGGGGTTGTTCCGATCGAGCGGCTTCTTATGTTTGAGAAGCGCTAAGCGGCACCCGTTTTTCTCCGTCCGATAAACCCACCGATGCTATAGAACTTGTTAAAACTTTCCCGGTTTTTTGTTTTTCTTGCCGACTTTCCTCCGGACATTTTGCCCTCTACTGGGGCGGTTTCATTTCTATAAAGCTTTACTAAGCGAAGCCGTTACATTAACACCGGTTATATTTAATTCAAGGAGACGAACTTTTTGAGAATTATCGCTATCGCGAACCAAAAAGGCGGGTGTGGGAAGACCACGACCAGTATCAATTTCTCAGCGTGTCTGAATTTTCTTCAAAAGAAAGTTCTCGTGATCGATTTAGACCCGCAGGGGCATTCCACGATCGGATTGGGGATCAAGACCCAGAAGGGGATGTTAACCCTTTACGACCTTTTAAGCCCGCTTCAGCGCGTTGCCCCTCCTTTCTCTCAAGTCATCCGGAACCTGAAGCCCGATTTTGATCTTATCCCCTGCAATGCCAGCCTGAATGCTCTTGAAGAAGAATTCGGTTTTATGCCCAATTACCATCTTAAACTTCGTGATCTCCTGGCTCGGATCGATGAAGATCAACGCCATTATGATTTTGTGGTCCTTGATTGTCCCCCGAATCTTGGGATCCTCACCTGGAATGCTTTTAATGCGGCCGATGAAGTCGTGATCCCGGTCGAACCATCTTTTTTTTCACTTCATGGGCTCGCGAAGATCTCGGAGACCCTCCAAGTCGTGAACCGGAGCCGGGAAAAGCCTCTGGCCGTTCATGCACTTTTGACGCTTTTTAATTCCCAGGTGAATTTTTCTCATGAGATCTACGACGAAGTGAAGGCTCATTTCCAGAGCCGGCTTTTCACAACGATCATCCATGAACACGTGAGTCTGAAGGAGGCAGCGGCCGCGGGGCAGAGCATTGCCCAATATGCGCCCCAATCGTCAGCCTTTCAGGATTATCTGAACCTTGCGGTGGAATATCTGGAGCGGGATTGGAACCGGAAGCTTCCGGAAAAAGAACTCGGCTGGGAGCAGGTCTTCAAGAATCATTTCGGGCCTCGCCAGATCTCAGATGGGATCCTCTTTCAGTTCTCGAGTAAAACAGCGTCCTCGGTAGAGATCGCCGGGGATTTCAACCACTGGGTTCCCGAGCCTCTCATTCGCCGTGATCAAGACGGACTTTGGCAGAAGGTCATTTCGGTGGAGCTCAAGACGTTCCGGTACAAGTTCATTGTGGACGGAGAGTGGCAGGTGGACCCCCATCAGCCGGTGCAGAAAGAAAATGCCTATGGTGGTGTCGACTCTTACATGGAGTTTGCTTGATGATAGAGGATCCTAAGAAACTTGTTCGTGGGTTGAAAGATATTTCATCCCTTTTCAGCACTGTTTCCGGGGAGGTTCCGGCCCGTCGTTCTCCCGAAGTTCAGGTGCTGGGAGTTTCAAGTCCAGACTGCGACGGCGATTCGCTCCTCCTGAACACATTCTTTGCTTCGCAGATCGCATCTCCAGACAGACCATGCTCTCTTATCAGCGTTCTTTCGCGTCACGCCAAGGCTTCTTCAGGGCCCGGGAATGGCATGCCGGAATCGTTTGGGGACCATCTCAAGCGGTATTGCCTTTATTGGGATGAGCTTCGTGATCTTATCGACGGGCCTTGTTCGCCTCGCGCCGGGGGAATGCTCCAAAGCCGGGACATCTTTCTGGATTTCGAGTATCGTCATCTCCTTCAGTTTGAAAAGGCCATTTCGTTGCTGGATAAATGGGTGCTGCTTTTAAAACCGACGGCCGAATCCCTAACAGAAGGTTACAAAATGATGAAGGTCGGACTTGGGCTCAATCCGCAAATCGAATTTTACATCACTTTGTCCGGAAAGGCGGAGGAAGCCAAAGGGGTCATGGTCTTCGACCGGTTCTCGGATTTTACGCTCAAAAATCTCGAAGTGAATCTTGAATGGTTAGGGTGGATGGATCTTGCGGATCCTGCGCGGCATTTTTCCACAGCCCTTCAAACGGAGCCGTTGAAATATCAACATTGGAATGTAAAGCCCAGTCTTCAGAAGTTCATGCTGGCCGGATGGATCGAATTTCTGGAGGAAAAAACGCAGGCCAACGTCCTTGCGGAGGTATCACGATGATCGCGACCCAGGAGCGCGTTGTCCGGCAGGAGATCTTCCAATCGATCCGTTCGTCGGTCCAGGAACTTCACACGGATAAAGTGATCCTCGAAGATGTGAATGGCGCCCCCTTTCTTTTTAAAAGCAAAGATGCACAAGTCTGGGTGCGTATATTTTTTCAGTCGATGCGGGATTTTTCCGTGGGAGAGTTGCAACAGGAAATCAAGAAACTTTGGGTTCTGATGCCCAATGACGCG
>CAZPCF010000067.1:0-8735 GCA_964585045.1 uncultured bacterium | reverse complement strand
CGTCGCTTCTTTTCGTGGTCGTACCGCCGAGAACAAAGCCGAATTCAATGTGAGCTTTCAAAATTTAATCGCCTCCGCTGTCGAGGTTCTCGCTCAGCCTCAACTCGCACCGATGGCAGCTCGCGCTGAAGCGAGGGAGCAAAAGGAAAAAGGGGGACGAGATAGGGATCTTCATCGGGCCGCCATGCGGGCACTGATCGGCATACAAAGGGACCCTGTCTTGGGCACCGAATACGGAGAAATAGCGCAAAGGCATAGAGAAGCGTTGAATCAGCCGGGCTGGACAGCGGTTCATTTGGGCCGGACCGTTCAATTTATTCGGGATAGCGGATGGATCGAGCTTGGCGGGGCAATGGGTTTCTTAAAAACTGAATTTCCAGACATTCTTTCAAACCGCGGGGCCAAGGGGAGGGAAGCCGTTGTTTGGGAAGTGAATGCCAGGAAGATCGGGATCAGCGTCGACGGGAAAAATTTCTTTGCGGGAAACCGGGAAGAACTTATCGCCGGCCTTGGAAAGATCAACGTCCAAGCGAAATCTCAAGGCGAACGGGAGATCGTGATCTCCGGTAAACCGTTCCGGTGGAATGATACTGTTCTTCTCGAGGACGAGATCCGCACGGTTCGTTCAGAAGCGCGTGAAACCGGCCGGCGGGGCATTGCTTCCGAGGGACCGGCGCAATCCGGCGAGCTTTTTCCAGGTTACGAAGGAAAACGTGACAAAGTTTTTCAGGCGGCGGACAGGGCTAACCGGCGCTTCCTCGAAACGGTCGCAAAGGACCAAGCAAAACAGAGCATTGCCCAAGCCATCACGTCTCGCTCCATTCCCGTTCGCTCCGAAGCGCGAACGGTCGATGTGGACAAGGCCATGGAAGATTTGAGGGATTTCCTGCATGACGGCAATTTTGGCCAGGCGAATTCCATGATCGAGGGCTTTACGCCGGAGCAACATGCGGCGTTAAGAAAAAAATTATTGGCCAAAATGAACGCAACGTCCAACCCGCCACAGTGGATCAATGACGCGCTCCAGGCCCTCAGAACCGTTAAGCCTCACCCTGAGACGCCGAAACAACCGGCAGCGTCAGCCCAAAAGCAAAAGGCGGCGCCTCTGCTCACCCCAACTTCCACGGCCCCAAGGCCGATGGTTTTGCGCAAAAAAGTCGCAACACTTACAGCTGATGATCTACAGAGGGTAAGAGGCAAAAAAGGGGCTGCTACCGAGGAAGCGAAAAACATTTTTTCATTGATATCCGAACAGGAGCAAAAAGCGCTTCTCAAAAAAATCGAAGGGATTTTGCGCCAAGCCGAACAGGACGGATGGAAAGGCGATGAAAGCGGATATTTTTATGGAATGATCCTTGAAAAGAACGATTTGATCGTTTTTACGGGGCCTCTTGTCGACGGCAAGCTCCGGGAAGTCAGGGTCGAGTTACCCGCAGCGGTCGGACAAACGATCGCGCCCGCTCAGCGCTCAGAAATTCGCACCACGCCACAACGCGCCGGGCGCCTGCCTACCGGAAGGCAGGGACAGGCAAAAATTTTGGTCGTAGATGACGATGCCAGCATTCAGAGTGGTCTCACGAGAATTTTCAAGCTTGAAAATTACGAAGTCGTTACGGCCGGAAGCGTAAAGGCGGCGCTCGCGGAGTATCGTAAAGCGGCAGAGGCCGGTGATCCTTTTACTTTGGGAGTTTTCGATTGGGAAATGGAAAACAAAAATGATGGGGCCAGGCTGGCTAAAGAGGTGAAAGACCTCCCGATCATTTTCTCAAGTAGCGCTGTCCATAATGAAAGCACATCCAACTCCCCAGAGGTTGAGGCTGCCTTAAAGGAATTGCGGCAGCTTAAAGTCGACTTCTCGATCGTTGCCAAGCCTGCCGATATTGACGAACTTCTGTCAGTGGCCGGAAGAATTGTTGAAAGCCGGAAAAAGAAGGCCGAGCCAAGTCCCGACTCGCGTTCAGAAACGAGGGCTGAGCCATTCGGTCCCTTCAGCAGGGACGAAATGATGGAACATCTCGCGCAGTTAATCGGTTGGTTGTGGAAAAATGCCGGCGTCAGGGATATCGAACTTGTCTATTCCGGGGACGACGATCTGCAGAGGGCTTACACTGCGGACAGTTTGTCCGGGTGGCGCGATCGATTAAATGAATTAGACGGGTCCTTGAAGTCGGCCTCTGCCAACTCGAAAATCCTGAAAGGTGTGACGACGGAAGAGGATGGAGTGACCGTGATCACGATCACCGAGATGAAAAAATCCCTCTCGGTCATGGACGAGGATTTTGACCTCGATCAGATCCAAGAAGGGATCCAGGGCGTTCTCCTCGGTCTCTCGCAGATGGAAAAGAAATTCCGGGGGGCGTACCTTTTCATAGAAGACCTCCATACCCAACACGAAATGATCCAAATGACCGCGGATACGGCTGGAAGCTGGATGAGTACGGGCCCCAAACAGATCAAAACGGAACTGATCTACGCCTATGATGACATGCCGGATTTTGATTTCACATTCAAACTCATTTTACGCAAGTATCCGGACGGGTCCGCAGACCTTGTAATCGCACCCAAAGAGATCACGGAAAGATATCAGAACATCGGGCTGCTCGAGCAACTTTTGGAAGGTCTGAGAGTCCGGCACATTGTTCACATTGAATCGGATGTTGCTGTCCCGCTTCACAGCGGATCCCAAGATTCCGTAAACCGTTCTTCGCCCGGGGCCGGCAGCAAATCCCGCTCGGAAGCGAGGGTGGTTCAGGAGTTCCTCCATGCTTTCGTTCCGATGTTTTTTGCTATAAACGCGCTGGGTGTCTTGCCTTTCGTCCTTGCGATCATAAAAGACATAAAGACTCCGGGCGAGCGGCTCAAGATCATTCGTAATTCCCTGGTCACGGCCACTTTTGTTGCGGGGATATTTTTGGTGCTCGGAGATAGTCTCTTAAAAATACTCGGTCTTGATGCTGGTTCGTTCGGGATCGCCGGGGGCATCGTTCTGTTCCTTATTTCCGTGCGGAGCATTCTTGGCGAAAAAGACATCCGAATAGGCGAGGCTGAAGAAATATCATCCGTCCCGATCGGGGTGCCCTTTGTCGTCGGGCCGGCAGTTATTACGACGATCTTGGCATTAAAAGCAAGCTACGGGTTCGCGATCACAACGAGCGTGACCTTGCTGAATATTCTTATCGCCGGAGGCGTATTTTATTTTGGGGCCTCGATCCAGAAATTTCTTGGGAAGAACGGCATTAAGACATTGTCCAAGGTGGCCTCACTGCTTCTTGCGGCGATGGGTGTTGCCATGGTCATCAAAGGACTGATGACCACCTTTCCCGCGCTCAATAATCTCTCCGACGAGCCCCCGGTCCGGATTGAGCGCGAACTTTCGCAAGACCGATCTTCTTCAGCTCGTTCAGAGGCGCGTGAGAGGACCTTCTTGGATGACAATGAAAAAGCTCGGACGCTTTTTGAGAAGGCCGCTGCCGAACAGCCCCGCTCAGAAATAAGAGGAGAAAATTTTCCCTCTGCCCGCGAAAAGATCAAGGACATTGTTTGGGAGCTTCTCGACCAAAAAGTCAGATTCCATCGGATCGCTCTTTTCCACAATAACAAACGCCAACTTTTTTACGCTCCTCGTACCCTAAAAGATTGGAACGCAATGCAACCCAAGCTTTTTAACGCAATGGACGAGCTCGGCCCCGAGACAGATTTCAAAGCTTTCGCAGTGCCCGGTCTTGCGGGGATGGAGATACGGATCGTTGCGGGAAGACAGCTTTCGGGTCCTCCGACGGAAGCGAGCGCGCGAACACAACGCTTCGAGGCTGGGGAAAAAGCCCCCCGTTCCGAAGTAAGGAGCAACATTCCAGGCAGTATTTATGATGTAAAGCGCGCGGCCCTTGAAGCGATGGCAGCAGAGCGCGCGTTTGTGCCGTTTCTCGGATATGCTGCCGTCGAGCTCTACAACGCGGAGCCGGAGCATAAAAATAAAGTGTCTGTTGCTGATGTCGCAACGGTTCCCGAGATCCATGCCACGGTGCTTGCCTGGGCGATCAAGAAATACGGCGCAAAAACCATACCTGCGATGATGGACCTCGCGCTGGAGCATGAGGCGGTTATTCTGGCCAATCTGCCGGCGGGGATCCATGAAAAATGGGTTCGGGAAGGGAATATCCGAATGATCAACGGCAAGGAGACCTTGATCCGGTTCGACGAACTTTCACGGCCGGCCCTGCCTCCCACCATGACGCTTGAGGGCGCGGGGATTGACTGGCGCAAACTCAAGGACGTGGACCTTGCGAATACCGGGCGGCTTTCTACGACTGTCGAGACCCTGAAAAAACTGGATGAAAAAACAGGAGCCAAAACGTTAAAAATCGCTTATTCGGTAGCGCCTTATACCCTTGCCGCGTTCCTTATGGGCGACACGGAGGCCATGATGGCGATGTCGGAACACGAAAGCGGGGAGCCATCCGAGGATGCCGAAATGTTCCTCGCGTTGTTCAAGTATTCCGAACGCCTGATCGCTTTCCAGGTAGAGCGCCTTATTAAGGAGGGCGGAGCGGATGTGGTGATGTTCCTGGACCCGCGGCCCACGGGCATGGTCAGCCCGGAATACTTTTTAAAATATTCCGTGGACTCGGTCAATCGTCTCTCGCGCTTCGTTCGCTCGCTGGGCGCTCTCTCGGGCGCTCACCCGTGTCGTCCAAAAGACAGCGACGATGCGAGGAAAAAACTTCCGGTCATTGCACATTACGACGTGGATATTTTGAGCGTGGATGCCATTTATTATCTTCCGGAGGCCTACCATTACATTGATGAGAGTTCGCCTTACGAGAAAAAACCTATCATTGCCGGGAACATGGATACGCTGGCGATCCTGCCGTCGGGGAGTCTTATTGAGGTCGCTCAGGCCGCGGGCTGGATCTTCGAAGCCATGGCTTACTGGCCCTTTATTTTTGCTTCAAGTTGCGACATCGAGACGGTTGCGCCGGGGAATATGGCGAGTTTTGCGTCGGCGGCCATGTTTGGAGCTGCGGTGCTGAAATTCCGGGTTCGCGATGAAAAAGCAGGGGTACGCGCTGATTCTTCTCGCTCAGAACTTAGAAGCTTGAAACCGGCGCTTCAGGGTTTCTGGCGCGAAAATGAAAACGCAGAAATAGATGCGTGGAAACATCATTGGCGAGGATTCGGAGGAAAGAACGAAGAAGGCGTGCTTGTGGCGGGTCCTGCCGGATTTATTTTCGTTTCGAAGGCCGTTCAAGAAAAGATCCAAACAACGCTTGCAGGCCTGAAGCCGCAAGCGGCAAATCGTTCCGAGATGAGGATCAGCGCGAAGGCCGGTGAAGAGGAAGTTCGCGCCCGGTTGCAGACCCTCGCAAGCAGCACAGATCCTGAAGTTCGCCGCCGGGCCAAACAATTCCTTTTACAGCCGCTTGTTTCTAACGGCCGCAAGGGAAGCGCCAATTTTACCCGGGCCAAAGAATTCATCAATGAAGCTGTTGCTTCCCGTTCCGAAACGCGGGAGATGACGATCGAAATGCCGAACTTCTTTACGCTTGGCGAGGTCAGTAAAAAGGAGCTAGGGTTACGGCCGCAAGAGGTGGTCCGATCGGGAACGAAAGAACGTCCTTATTATATTGCCTACCATGACATTGTGTTGGGCGATCGTGGTTCGGCCAGCATGAAAATAGGTTCCGCGGAACTGGTGCTCAAGAATATCGGACGAGCCGGTCGGTTCAGAATGGATCCCGCCGCTTCGACGTTCAAATTAGAAAAAAAGTTTAAGGATGTCGCTATCTCGGAAGCGGTCGCTCATTGGCGCGATGTTTACACGAAAACCCCTTTGGAAAGAAAGGAAATACCGTTCGAACCCGAATCGTCCCAGCCTTTGAATATGATCCGGCCCGCAGCCGATCAAAGCCGCTCTGAAGTCCGGGAAGATCAGGAGAAATGGGTCGAACACGAAACGCCGCGGCTTGCCAAACAGCATGTTTACAGCCGGCAATTTGAGGCGGGTTACCCCATGCATGTCTTGAAAAAGATCGAGGAGCTTTACAATGCTTGCCGGGCCGGACAGATCTCTCAAACGACCCTGACGGGCGGCTTGGGGGCTCTTTTGCCAGACCTTTTCGAGGCCTGGGCCGCCATCGGCATGAACGTGACCGGGATCCATCCGCTGTGGAACTTCATCAAGAACAAGCCGGTCAAAGGCCTGGACGAAGAGGGGCAGAGAGTTCTTTTCGGCAATATCGTTAAAGAGGTCATGGAGCTTACGCCGGTCGAGATAAAAGTCCAAACGGTCCGGCGCGGCGTTCCGGTCCCGGTCTTTTTCCGCGTTTACAAAACCCATTACCAGGAACACCGGTCTCCACAGTATTACCTGGACGGTTATACCAGGGCCGGGGATGGGAAAGAAGAGCCGTTTTTTGATGAAGTCTATGACGATACAGGAATGCGAGAGATCCACATGGCGGTTTTCCAGGAGGCGAGTGAACGGCTGATCCAAGTCCTTGAGAACAACCCGGACCCCGATAACCTCGTCATTCTCGACCATGAAGTGTTCGTGAGCCTTCCGCAGGTTTTTCTCAGGAAGGCCAAACGCGTGACCCTGAACCATACCGTTTTCCGCCCCGGACTTTTTGAGGCGTGGGAAGGCCATTACAGGCTTTTCAAATTTCCTGAGTGGCTCCGGCCCGTGATTGTTCACGACGGCAAGATTAGCATCGCGGATTTTACGGCTGAGATCTACGATCTTATCTCCGGCGTCAATCTCGTGGAGCATTTGCCCGCTCTTCTCAAAAATATCTTCCGCACCGCATGGCACCGCGTGAAAGGTTTTTATGACCCCGAGCGCCGGGTCCGCAGCACGAACGGCGTTTTCCTGCCAAGATGGCAGTCCGGCTCCAGGAGGACGATGATCGAACATTACAAAAAAGAACTCGGGGTCCCGGGACCCGGATACGGGCTTCCGGCGGAGGCCAATGACCGCGTGTTTTTCGAAGAGTTGGACAAGCGCCCC
This sequence comes from uncultured bacterium, assembly GCA_964585045.1. Classification (GTDB taxonomy): domain Bacteria; phylum Omnitrophota; class Omnitrophia; order Omnitrophales; family Aquincolibacteriaceae; genus Aquincolibacterium. The sequence continues at coordinate 1,729 of CAZPCF010000067.1, read as the reverse complement.
GCTGTGCGCGAGAGTTTCAAAATAAAAAACGAATGGGTGAGCGCCGCGGATACCGCCCAGCTATTGATCTGGCTCGGCGAAAAAAGCGGCTCCAAAAGCGGAAGTGGCTGGATTGGGAGCACATTCAGCGATTATCAACAAACGCAAGGATTGGATGGCGCGGGGCTTGCCGCACATTTAAAAGAAATGCAGATGCTTCTTCAAAAGGCGGTTCAAGAGAATAACCCGGAAGATTGGGCAGCGCTTGAATCGGGGTTTTCGAAAGCCCGGGACCTGATCCTTGCCGATCCCATTGCTTCCAACGTTCGCCGGCAGGTTGCCTACAAAGGACCGGACAAATATGAGGAGATCCTTGCCGAAAAGATCCTTGGCCAGATCTCTGAGGCTGCCGAGGAAGCGGCCCAAGCGGCCGGTATCTCCGCGGACCGCAGCGGGAAAGCTAGCCGTTCCTTTGATGCTCTGTTCCAGTTCTGGAAAAGTTACCGCAAAGGCGACAGCAAGGACCGTGCGCGTTTTGAAAAAGAATTCAACTCGGTTCGCGCCCGGTTGAAAGATCAACCCGCCGTCGAAGAGGTCCGGCAGTCGATCTGCCGCGTCCTTATCGGAGGGCGGACTTTTGATGAAGCGGACGCTTATGAACGCTTTCTTTATATCGGATTCCTCTCGGAGCTTTTGGGCCTGGAAGACCGGATCGCGATGCTTGAGAATTACAGCTATTACGAAGCCGGGATCATTTTCAGCGGGGTCCAGGTGGGCATCATGCTCTCTGACAAGGACCTTGAAGCATCCGCCACAAGCATGATGAAAAGCATGACCAACGGAGGGGAAGTCGTCGGTCCTTTCGCGGGCAGCAATCCGGAGATCTGGGTCATTCGTGATACAAGGACCGGAAAAGACGTCGAGGTCCTGACCGAAAAAGGAGAACCGGCTTTTGATTATAAAGTTCTTCGCGAAAAATTACGCGCCGGCGAGTGGCAACTTCTGAACGGCGTTTATGTGGATTATGATGAAAGCGAAAAAAGCATTCAGGAAGGCGGCTCGTGGCGGCCTTCGGCCAGAAGTCTTTTGGAAGCCCTGCAAACGGTCAAAAAATTGCGTCAGGACCCGGAGGCGCGCAGGGAGCGGATGTACCAATCTGTCGCCAACGCCTGGCGCGTCGATATGGTCACGGGGCAGGCGATGGGTCACGCCTTCCTGATCGAGAACATGCTCAAGGAGGCCGAGGAACGGGAGGCAATTTTTTCTCAGTTGAGATTTTCCGCCCCGGATTACGGAGTTCCTGCGAAAGCCCCGGATTTCGAATGGCAGGGGATCAGCGGAAGCCGGAAGCATTCCGCGCCCGGCATGGGGCTTTTTGGCATGTTCAAATCATTCCGGGAACTCAAAGCCTGGCAGAATCAGGTCGCCAGAAGGCAGCCTGATGGAAGCATTAAAGAGGTTTATGACGCGGCCACGCGTGGCATCGAATCGCTGAATAGCATCAAACACCACGCTTATTACGGGGATATTTTCAGATATTTAAAACAAAATTTTCTAGATCAGCTTTCACCGGGTCTGGACCCTTTCAAACGGCAGATCGAATCCTTAGCCCTGAAGGCGGAGAAAACCGGCGAGAAGGAACGCGTGGCCTTCAATCTTCAGGCCATGGACCTTACGGAAATGCTCCTGGTGCGTATGGCGGGGGATTGGTTCGAACGTTACATGAAAGCGGATCCTGAAGAAGCTGCGC
>CAZPCF010000066.1:0-8821 GCA_964585045.1 uncultured bacterium | reverse complement strand
AGGGATTTATAGGCACCCCCGCTTGAGGATAAAACGTTTTCTTTCATTGCATCTATCTTCCCCGCATCAAAAGCCAACCTGCGAATCCGGTAAGCTTAAAAAGCACTTTGACAGAAAAATATACGTTATAGATCTGAGCACCATCAATGATTTGGATGAAACTCAACGCCTTATTAAACAAGATATGCCCCATACCAATATTAGCGGGTAGAATAGCCAATCCCTCAATAAGCTGCGAACCCAAACAGATATAAAAATCATTGATCGTGACTGCCCTGCTAACAAAATAAATGATTATGAATATAGAAAAAGCCTTTAATGTAAAGTTCAAAAAGCTCAGCGCAATAGCGCTAAAAGGAGGCAGGTGAATATCCTTTCTTAATAAAATTTTCCTTATGTTTTTCGTAGGAACAATTTTCGCCAAAATCAGAATTGAAAACATGGACAGAATGCTCACGGGCAAGCTGAAATGCAGAAAATAAAATACCACGCCTAGCAAACTACATACGATCAGTGATAGCAAGCCGCATAATCGATCAATGATCGTTATTTTAATTAAATCTATTTGCGACACAGCGGAGCTTCTTCCGACATAAAAGATCCGGCTCACGTCTGTTCCAATAGTGGAGGGCGTAAAAGTGGCAAAAAATTGAGCCACCCAGGAAATATATGCCGTACTTAACAATGATATACCCATCTCGCAAGAATGGCGGCCGATGATATACCATCTCAAAGTTCCGATGCCAAACATGACGATTTGCAGTGAAAATAATAGAATGAGCAGAGCAGAATTTTCAGGCACAAAAAAAGAAAAATTAATTTTATTATTTATGAGTAAATATAAATAAAGCCCGAGCCCAATGATTATTTTTATAAAATAAATTATATATTTTTTATTAAGAGAAAGTCTGATCATTTGGAATTTAGTAACCCTTGCTGAATAAGCCCTTCCCGGTCTAAAACCTTTAATATTTCCGCAGCAATAGTTTCATTGCCTTTGTCGGTTAAGTGCGCCTCGTCCCTAAAAAAAACGCCCCCCAATCGTATTGGATCGGAATATTGATCGAAGATATTGCTGAAATCGTAGCGACTCACCGAGGATTCATTCGCACGGAAAACGGCATCGTGAAAATAATTTAGGAACATTTTTTTCTTCCCCATCCATGCGTCCATTTGATTATCATAAGCACAATGTTTGTGTTGAGAAAATGAAGGCTGCCAAATAGCGATAAATTTACAATTGTGAGCGTTGCAGATCCGTTCCATCAATTTAATATTTTTCAGATACCGAGCCGCACTTCTTTGGCAATATTCTAAGGATCCTGGAAAGCCTTGACGCGAATCACTGTCCTCCATGCTTTTATTTTTAATGTTCTTAGGGGGATCTTGAGCGATGGCGGCATCTGATTCAGAGCCCCCAGGCGAATATTTTCCCAAAGAAAAGGCGGGATGAACCAGCCCGGCAAGGTATCTATTTGTGTGGCAAAAAAAATCGATCTTATACTGGCGATTAATCAAAAATGGACCCGTTGCCTTCCCGGCCCTTATATCGTCAACCCATCTTTCAATGTATTCATAGGACTCGGGCGTACCGGGAGGATAGCCGGACCCCTCATAATTCAGGGATATCAAAGCATCATTAAAACCGTCATAGGCAATGATCAATTCGGGATCATAATCCAACAGTTCCAGGGAAATACGATAAAATTCTTGTGTTGAGTTCCAAGAAGGTACGCCCGCATTCACAAAATGATACTTATCCTGGATGCGATTCAAGTACCCGGAGATCGTAGTTTCATCGCTTGAGCTTGTATCTCCGAATGCGGCCGACCCTCCAACAATAAAAGCCAGCTTCCTTCCATTTCTCTGGGCAGGGCCACTACCCCGAAAACCATTTGCGTCGATCGAAACAACACCATTATTAATGCGACTAATTTCTTCCTGTTTTTGTGGGAAGAAGAAATAGTAGAAGGGATGCAAATGTTGCTTGTAAAATTCCGCATATATCGATTTGGTTGGATGGCTGCTTTTTATTGACGCCGATAATCCCAGGCCAGCCTCCATAAGGAAAAAAAATGCTAGAACAGCCATTTGGAACAGGAATAAAAAATACAGGGAACTGATCAGCTGCTTCCTTTTTCTTATGAAAATGGCAGCGATCCCGATGCAAAAAATGGAGATTTTAAAAGTATAGATTAATATTTTTTGCGCAATGGGTTCTATCCCAGGTTCTGCGCCTAAGAAATGCGCGGCCTCATTGACATTGCAGAAGATCGCCAATAAGGCACAGAATGAGCCTATTAAAAATGCGGGCCTTCTACCTTCACTAAGAACGATTTTCGTCATCATAGATGATTGCCAAAAACAATCTCCTTGAATTCCCTGATGGATCCCCGAGAATCATTCTCTGTATTAAGATAGTAATTGATCCTGTTTTGTTCATTCAAGTTTTTGTAAAAAGTATTTATTTCATCGATGGATACGCCTTGATCCCATTCAAGAATGACGCCTTCCCTAACATACCCGCACCTGTCAAAGAAATCTTTTTCGAGACTACGATAATATAGGCTAGGGCGTCCTCGTAATAATACATCAACATGCACCGTCGTGTTACCCGCAAAGACAAAATCACACTTTTTAATATCGGCACCAAGCGAACTGCCGTCGCTGATCTGCACTTTATGAAGTTTTGCAATGGTCTTCGTTTCTTCCTTCGTAAGTTCCATGTTGGGGTGCCTGCGGATCAAAACGGACTCGTATTCAAATTTCTTCTCCAAGAGATCGATCAACTTCAACACCGCCTCTAAACAGGTTGATTTGCTAAGAAATATTCCGATCTTGACCCCTTTTTTTTCATCAACCGTTCGAATTCTCTCCAACATTTCCAGATGGCCATAATAGACAACTCGGCCAAAATGACTTTTTCCGTTCTCATACCTTTTCAATGATCTTTCACCTACTAAAAAAGCGACATCGCAACGGATCGGAAGTACGGGCTCATTGGGCCCACCCCGAGAGATTAAGCATATTTTAATATCGCGCTTGCGGGCCAAATGAAGCAGTGCCGTCCCGTGCGGATTGGCATCCGTGAAAATAATGATCATATTCGTATTTTTCTTGTCTAGTTCACGGTCAAAACGGTCATAATAAGCAAGGTATTGGATCGCTCTAAAAGCAACATACAGATCAAATTGGTTAAGAATCCTTTTTAAGACAAGGAAGTCTTTCGCTGTTTTTTGGAATGAAAATTGGCGCATGAGCACCACGACAGATAAAATTGATATCAAGAAACTATGCCGTATCAAGTTCAGTTCACTGCTATGCCCGCCAAAGATATCCCGGTAGGAACTTTTCTCGGTATTCAACTTCAACATTGAAATACATTTTCGATCGTGTGGAAAACGAATAAAAATGTAAGTGATCAAATAAAACAAAAGCCCGGCGATCTGTCCGCAAAGCCCTTTCCCAAACTGCTCTGCGATCCGGTAAAGAAAAAAAATCGGCTTTTGCTTCCTGACATAAAATGAAAATAAGTGGGATTTGTAACGGCTGCTGTCCTTTTTAGCCTGAAAGTAAAACCCTCTCCATCTATTCCGATCGCACTTCATAACTTGTAATGCTCTCCTTGAGTCAATGGTCAAAAAACGCGGAACTAAGCCCAGATCTAGGCTGATGTTTTCGTTCAACGGGTTCCAGGGTTAGATGCCGAAGTGACAGATGCAGGCAATCTGTGTTGTAAGCGGCGGTTCTCTTTTTCGAGACGCGCTTTGGAGAATATGGCTTTACAGGGTTCAATGATCTTCTCGCCATGTCGCAGGAAGTGGTTCTTCCGTTCGCAAGATCGGATCCGCTGGATCTAATGGCGATTGCACGGTTCCGGGACCGTAACGTGGGCCGTAATACCTTCGAGAACGGTATCAAGTTTTTATTTGTTGGTCCATTTACGGTTTTCCAATGAGCTCCTTCCTCTACACCTAGAAACCCAATTCTACGCTCCTGAGACCTTAACTGAACGGAGGGGACAATAGGGACTATAATAGGCCCTTAAAATATAATTCCCCCAATCTTACGTCAGACATAGTATCGATATTGATTGTAAACCCATTCATGACGACAGCTCCGCTATTGCCGGTGATAATTTTCCCTTTTCCCATAATGCATTCGCGCGTAAAGGCGTAGCAGACACCGTTACGGTGGTAAACAGGTTGTAACGCCTGTCTTGCAATAATGGCTTCTCCTTTGGCATCGTCATAAGCGATTTTTTTGCCACTGATTGATAACTGCTTTAATGGATGAAACCTGGCATCGGTTTGGGAAACCGTAATGCATGAATCTAATGCGTCTTTAATGAGAGAATCAACACAGGCCAGTATTTGTTCTCGCGATCTTATGGGCGAAGTAGGTTGCAACATTAAAATGATGTCGAAACTTTTTTGAAAAAAAGCCTCGGATTCTTTGACCGCGTGCTGCAACACTTGAATATCGGATACAAAATCTGCGGATAATTCCTCGGGCCGGACAAAGGGGGCTTTAAGACCACATTTTAGGGCCTCTTCCTTTATTAAAGGATGATCCGTCGATACGATCGCTTCGTCGATAAAATCACAATCTTTAATAGAATGGGCCGTATGCTCGACTAAAGTTTTGCCATCCAGCTTCAATAAATTCTTAAGCTTGATACCCTTGCTGCCGCCCCGTGCGGGGACCACGGCCAGGATAGATTTGGCGCCCCTCATAAAATCTTTTCCTTAACGCGAAAAAGGCGTTTTGAACGCTCGATTTTATTGATCGCTTCATTTTTATAATCGGACTTAGCGTTATTTTCTGTAAATGAAATTTCCTCAAAGATAACCCCATTCTCGGTAGAAAATTCATGATATTTCTTTATATCAATGACCCTCTGCTGTCCCGCCCTCAAACAAACGGCCTCGCCATCGACCTTCACGTTCAGATCACCTGAAATGACGGTGAACAACTCCACGCGATCCATGTGCCTATGTGCGGGATGGTGCTGCTTTGGCAGCATCACAACGATTTTTTTGATATAAGGAAGTCTTGATTGGTCTATAAAATAAACTCCTTCCGAGCGGAATTTATCCAACCCGGAATGAAACGACAGCTCGATATGATTATAATAAGGGACATTAAAATTATTCGACTTGAGGAATGCCCTTAATTCCGACAAGTACTTTTCGATGACCCCCTCGCTGCTCATTTCTATAAATGTATTATCCGGCGTTAACGCGGCATCCGCCCTAATGCATTTCTTGGCCGTCAGAAATTCGAAATGCTTTATGGAGCGGATAGAGTCCCCGCCCGGGAAAGCATAATAATAATCGCCTTTTTTAATTTTCCTCCCACGCTCGATGTCCTTGCCTGAGAAAATTCCACGCGACAATTTCTTGATCGCCGCGCTTTGTTTTTTTAAAGACGCCCTTTCATCCCCATGGATCCTTTTCTTTGTTTCACGGAAAGAATTGAACCATTCTTCGATTTGTTTTTTGTTCGCGGAATATGGATTCAAATGGTACTTTTTTGTGCTTTTGCCAATATGCTTCTCAAAAACTCTTGCGCCCAAGGAGTAGGCTAGCTGAACCGACCGACAGTCATTCGGGTCTTCGTGAGTCGACCATCCAACAGCAAGATCAGGGTATCTTTGGTGCAAAATTCTGATCCTCTCGAGATCGAAAAATTCGGCAGGGGTCGGATATATTGTTACGCAATGCATAAGTGCAAAATCTTTTCGTTTTTTTAGGAGAAAACATACGACTTCATCTATCTCATGAAGGCTTAAGCCTCCGGTTGAAACGATCAAGGGAATCCTTGTCTCCCTGATCTTTTCAATTAAGGGCCAATCTCGGGCTGAACAGCTTGCGATTTTGATATAATCAAAATTCATTTTTACGATCTTTTTTACGGAGATCTCATCAAAAGGCGTACAGGCGCTCAGTAGGCCTTGTGAATCGACGTATCTTTTCAATTCAAAAAACTGATCATCGCTTAGATTTGTAGATAAAAAACGATCGACAAGGCCCTCGCCTCCCTTCGCTCTTTTTTCCTTATGGATATAAGTCTTCAGATCCCTAAATTGAAATTTTATAGCTGTTTTTACTTTGTATTTTTTTGACGCCTCACTCATTTCCTTGATTATTTTCTTTGCGTGCCCAACATCCCCCTGATGGTTGTTAGCAAGATCCAATATGAATAGTTCCTCAAATGCTTTGTTCATTTTAAATCGAGTGGAGTGAGCACTCGTTTCCTATCCGTCTCGTCATAATTGATCTTAACAGCCCTCTTCTCAGCCATCGACCGGAAAACCGCACAAATAACAAGGGCGGTATCAATCCCATGGCTTATCTTTATGGGGCTCTCCTCATAAGAAAGATTCCCGATTAAAATATCTTGGATGTGTTTTATTTCATTATGAAAATCTTCGGGTCTAGTTTTATCGATATTGCAGATCTTCTCAACTCCATTCAATGTATAAGTAACGTTGTCCCGACCTTCTTCCTTGTTTATAAACCAATTCAACTGACCGTTCTCAAATTGAATCGTTGCTTTTTTTATACTGGGAGATGTAATGACATCCTGTTGAACATGGCCTGTCAATCCGGACTCCGTAACGATATTAACCTGTGTGAGCTCATCATAATAGAGCCCATCCTCATCCACTATCGAAGCGATAGCTGAAACTTCGGAAATGCGGCCATTTTGGGTAATATTTGATATGTATTGAAATAAATTGATCCCATGAGAGTGCTCACACATGGCCCCTCCCCCCCGTCTGATATTCCCAAGATAGCTTTCCTTGGGACCTGCCAGCCATGGATGCGCTGCAAAAATCCCTTTCCAATGCTCCTTAAAAAACACGTTGATGTTTTTTGCTTTTCCGAAATCCTTTCGGGCGATAAGCTCCGTCATCAATTGGGTGTTTCTGGTCAATGTGTGGTTGTAGCCGATGAAAATTTTTGATTTGGATTCTTTAATTAGCTTTTTAAAAGAGAGTATCGTTCCAAGATCCGGAGGACATAGGGGTTTTTCTATCAATATTGCCTTTACGTCTTCCGTAGAAATAACCCTGGAGGCAATCTCAAAATGGGTTTCCGGAGGCGTTCCCAGGATGACCAGGTCCCAAGGAATATCTGAGAGGTCCGTCACACTAAGTCTGATCTCATCGTCCCAATGGCCATAGCGGGCAGGATAGACATCGTTTCTCATCCTATCGAGCGCAGCTTGATCAATATCCACCACACATACTTCCACGCCTGCGCGTCTGCAGCTATACGCAAGATGACACCCGATCGAACCTGCGCCGTAAATTTTTACATTCATGTTTTATGACTTCATGTTCATTTCTTCATCGCGTAAGCGTTCATGAATAACTTTTGTACGGGCTCATTCTAAGTTATTTGCAAACCCCAAACAACACCATTCCCCATTCCCTTTCCAATAAACCCGCGGCCGCTCATTCGTCGACAAAACAATAAGTGCATTCTTCATAACACAATATCCCAAGCGTTCCTCTCGACAAAAATCGGCTCTACCGAAAGCCTCGAAATGAAACATCTTTTTCAAAATACAATTTTCTGGCTTGAGCGATCTGCAACTGCAGTTTCTTCTCAAAGTAATTTGTAATAAGCCGCCGATTTGCTTCGAAAAGAGCCCTATGAAAATCGTCATCCGTCAGATCGGTGAAATTGACTGACAGAAGGTCCGAATTTATATGCTTGTTTTCATAAAAATCTTCCGTGTCTTTCAATAAGCCCCGCTTGATCGCCTCATAAAACAGCGGGGATCCGGGATAAGGCGTCACGGGGCGAATGGTGCGCAGCTGAGCCCCATCGTCATATTTCAGCAAAAATTCAACACCCTTGCGCAAAGTCTCTATGTTTTCGCCGATATTCCCAAAAATAATATTGAACCCGGGGCTGATCCCCTCCGCCAGCGTCGCTTCAATACCCCTAGTGATCTGATCTACCGTCAATGCCTTCTGCATATTTTTAAGGATCTGATCGTCCATGGCTTCAATCCCATAATTAATAAAAACGCAGCCCGAACGTTTCATGATTTTGAGCACGTCAGGCGTTGCGTAATTGAGGCGGCCGTTGCATCTCCACCGGACATTCAGATCATGTTTGATAAAACTTTCGCAAAGCAAAACCGTCCTTTCGGCGGACGACATTAACAATTCATCGGAAAAGAAAATAAACGTAATGCCATATTTCTTTTTTAGTAATTCAATTTCCTCAATAACGGATCGATCGCTTCGGGGACGAAACCCCTGATCCATTCGATAGCAGAAATTACATTTAAAGGTGCATCCTCGCCCCGAAAGCACCGGCATGACAAAATCCTTATGGGAAATATGCGGCCCTCGAAGAAGCCTGTAATAATTCATTGGGAAAAGTTTATAGGCTGGGAACAGGATACTGTCGACGTTTTGGATCAGGGCACGCCTTTCGTTCACACGAACCTTTCCATTTTCCATATAAGCGATCCCCGGAATGCCCGCGAGAGAACCCTTGTTTGAAACCGCTCGAAACAGTTCTGCAACTGTCGCTTCGCCCTCGCCCAAAACAGCGCAATCCGCCCCTGTTTTTTTTAAAAAGAACTCAGGGTCGGGTGACGGGCCGTGTCCGCCAATGACATAAAAAGGCCTGCGCTTGGCACGCAAAATAGCCTGGGATAGTTTAAGCAACTTACGGTACTGATAGTACCCAGCGATAACGCTCACTCCGACAACATCAAAATGGTTCTGGTCCAGGTAGTGGGTCAAATGCTCATCGGGATAATGGTGCATATCCTGGTTATAGATCTCGAC
>CAZPCF010000065.1:0-8869 GCA_964585045.1 uncultured bacterium | reverse complement strand
AGAGATCCCCGCCCACAAGATCCTCGAAAACGACAAATACCGCGCATTCCTTGATATCCGCCCCGTGAATCCCGGTCACACACTCGTCATTCCGAAGCAGGAAATCGACTACATTTTTGACATCGAAGACGAACTTTTAAAGGGACTTATCGTCTTCGCCAAAAAGGTCTCCCAAGCCGTCCGGAAGACAATCCCCTGCAAGAGGGTTGGCGTCATGGTCGCGGGACTCGAGGTGCCCCACGCCCATATTCACTTGATCCCGATCCTTGAGAGTCTCACGGAGCTCAACTTCGCGCGAGCCAAAGGCATGGGGCAGGAGGAACTTGCCACGATCGCCGCAAAAATGCGGGCGAACCTGAAATAGAGTCAGACGGTTTTGAGAAAAGCGGAAAGGAGTTCTTTGTAGGTGTTCGTGACTGGAAATTTTGGAAATTCACGGACGATCTTGGCGGGAGGGCGGAAAAGGATCCCTCGGTCAGCCGCCTCTAGCATGGCGATGTCATTATAGGAATCCCCCGCGGCGACCACCTTGAATCCAAGGCTTTTAAGCCCGCGCACGGCTTCTTTCTTGCCATGCTTCTGGCGCAAATGGTAATTCGCAATAAAACCCTTCTTATCCACCGTAAGCCAATTGCAAAAAAGGGTCGGGTATCCGAGCTTTTTCATCATCGGCCCAGCAAACTCGTAATAAGTGTCGGAAAGAATGACGACCTGGTATTTTCCCTGGAGTTTCCTTAAGAATTTCTTGGCGCCCGAGAGCGGTTCTATGCGCTTGATCACGGCCTGGATGTCGCAGAGACGTATCTTTTCCTTTTTCAGGATCGCAAGCCGGTAGCGCATGAGTTTGTCATAATCAGGTTCGTCACGCGTGGTGATCGCGAGCGCTTTAATGCCGGTCCTCTTCGCCACGTTGATCCATATCTCGGGGATCAACACACCTTCCAGGTCCAAACAGCAAATCATTATGGCTCCTTTGCTTTGTTCGCCGATGGATTATATCCGAATGCGGAATCTTTGAAAAACAATCTTTTCCAACCTGCGCAAGGATCAACGAACAACGCACAACAAATTGCTCTGAGCTCTAGTGTTGCGCGTTGCGCGTGGTGCGCTATGCAAAAAAATTGACGGGGCCCATGCCATGCCCAAGGCCGGGACCTGTGCGAATGGCCTGAGTGATGAACTTTTTGGCGATCGTGATCGCGGAAAGAAGATCCTTCCCTTTGGCAAGTCCGGAAGTGATAGCCGCGGAGTACGTACAGCCGGTCCCGTGCGTATGCCGCGTCCTGATACGGGGAGCCTTGAAAAGACGGACCTTCCCATCCTGAAAAAAAATGTCTACGGCTTCTCCCTGAAGATGACCTCCTTTGACAAGTACTGCCTGAGGGCCAAACCCGGCAATGATCCGAGCGGCTTTTCCCATGGACTCCGGATCACAGATCTTGATCCCGCTCAATACTTGAGCTTCACAAAGGTTCGGTGTGACCAAAGTGGCGCAAGGCAGCAGCTCTTTTATAAAAACACGGACGGCGCTTCGTTTGAGAAGCAGCACACCGTGCTTGCTCACCATGACCGGATCCACCACGAGGGGAAAACGGAATTTTCTGGCCGCTTTTGCGACCGCCCGGAGAACCTTTTCATCCCCCAGAGCACCCGTTTTGGCGGCTTGGGGCGAAATGTCCGCGAGCACGACTTCGAGTTGACGGATCACTTGCACCGGTTTCATCACGTAGACGGCCTGAACGCAGCGGGTGTTTTGGACCGTGAGAAGCGTGATGACCGCCATCCCATAAACCTTGTGCTGATGGAAGGTCTTGAGATCGGCTTGAATGCCGGCTCCACCCGAAGGATCAGAACCGGCGATAGAAAGCGCTGTCGGGATCACTTGTGCCGTGCCCATTTTTTCCAGGGGATCGCGGTACGGGAGGCGTTTTCAATCGAAGTAATAAATTCCACGTTGACGCCTTACCCGAGGACTTGTTTAAAAAACTCGACGAACTTCTCGGGCGTAACGCCGGTGTAAAGTTGCACGGCGCCGGCAGGTTGAGGCGGGTGGAGAAAGAAAGACGGGAACCCCCGGATCCCGTATTGGAACGCAATGGCGTTCGCGCGACTCCCGGATTCTGGATTGATATTGACCTTGATCTTGTCCTTCAACATATCCTGAACCAGGGGTGATGACAGCACCTCTTTTTCGAACTTACGGCAATAAGGGCACCACCCAACGCTCATATAAACGACCATGGGCTTATTGGTCCGCTTGTATTCATCGATCGCCTGATCATACCCGGAAGCGCCTTGATACCAACCATCGGACCATTGGCCCGTCGCCGGCACCCCGGCAGGCATTGAAACAGATGAGGGGCCATAAGATGCCTGAGGGTCCTCAGCATAGCAGCCTGGCCCTATGAGCAAAAAAGACAACAAAAGGATCGAAATTGTTCTCTTTGAATTCATATTCACTCCGTTGGAAATACCTGCCAGCAGGCAGGGGAAACGTCTTTCAATAGGCGCTTCCGTTAATCAATAGAAATACAGTGTAAGAACACCCGATTTTTTTCGGTCTGAACTTGATGAGAGCAAATTCTCACCCAAAATCTTTAACGGGGCAAACCTCCTAAAATATCTTCCGTATTCTAACATGCAGTCTCCCAAGAGATATTGTTTCTTTTGGAATGCCCCGGATGCGAGAGAAGCGGACTAAACAGCCCCAGCCTGCCTCATGAACTGATCCAGGAACGAAGCCACAAATGTCATCGATGCGATCGCAAAAAATGCAATCAGGATCACGAAGATGGTCCAGAGGATTTTTGCGGTCTTTGAAAACTTTGTGCTTTGCCACAAAAGAGGACTGGCGAACGGCCCGACCATAAGGAGCATCACGATCACGTAAGGAACGGTATCTGCCATAAAAGTACGGGGCCGGCCGGAAGCGGTCTGGAAAGCGTCCAAAGCCGCAGGGATCATCACAGCCAAATAGATCCCTCCCATTAAAAAGTAGGCAATGATCGTGTGACTGAAGATCAAACTCACCATCACTCCCAGGGTCATGCATAAAAGCGTCCATCCTTTGGCCCACTCCCCGAGATAGAGCTGTCCCAAACCTGGAATGATCACGGAATAGAATAAGGCCAGAGGGGGATTTTTCATGAAGAGACTTGATCTGTAACGGGCGTTATCTTTTTTTCAAGAAGTTTGCCACGCCTTTCGATCTGAAAGATCTGCGGCTCTCCATCCTTTTGGGCCAGGATCGCCCGATAATAGTTCTCCCAGCCATCAAGCGGAAGGTTGTTCTGCTTGAGCAGGATGTCCCCAGGCAAAAAGCCTTCCCGCTCTGCCGGAGAGCCGGTACGCACGCCCGTGATCGTGAATCGCAGGGTTTTCGGATCACGCTCCACGCGGAATCCCAGATGTGGCGCGTTGGGATTCATGAAGAAAATACTGATCGGCAGTTCTAATTCTCCATCCTCACGAAGGATCGTGAATTTCTTGAGGGATTCGCCCTGGATATTCAAAAAGAACCCGAAAAGATTCCCGGGCATCACGTCCTGTCCCGAGATCTTCATGAGCACATCTCCATTGCGGAGCCCCTGTTCATAAGCGAGCGTGGACACATCGGCTCCTGCAATGAAGTAATGCGCCGTCTTGTCGTCATAGTGAAGATCACAGCCCAGGATCACGCTTTTGATTGCCGGAAACTTCGTCTCTACAAGTCGCTCGTGAATATTCTTGCCCAAAAGCCCCTCAAACCGCCCGCGGGACCTGTCGCGCGACCGGAACCCCCTGGACGAAAGGCCTTTTTTTCTCTTGAAGTAGGCCTTAATCCCCACAACCGTCATGGTCGGATCTTTTTCCACAACACCGATCTCAAGAGCGCAAAACCCGCTAGAGGACAAGCTTGGGGCTTTGGCCCATTGTTTATATTCTTTTTTGTATAAAGGAAATGTCGCGGATTGGATATAGCCTCGAGCTTTGTCAGTCGTGGTAAGCGGTATCTTTTCAGCCTCGAGCGTAGCGAGCGTGGCATTCCAGACCTCTTCGAAGTTCCCCGGCAACGGGAACGAACGGCCTTCGGACTTGGAAGAGGACAAAGAAAATCCGGAAAAAAGAAGACATAAAAAAAGCAGGCCGCAAAGTTCCCACGGCCTGCTTTTTTTAAAAGAAAGAGCGGATTCCAAAGAATTAACGCTCGAGTGTCTCGCCCTTCATTGCCACTTCAGGACCCACCGGGACCTTCAGATAAGCATCCGAAGCGCTCCAAATGTGGTTGAACATCAGGATCCCGATACCTACCCAGATCACGGGATAGCCCACAAGCACCCCGAGAAGGATCGTGGTCACAATGCCGCCGATCTCGAGGACGATCATCGCGCCCGTTTTGAACTTGCCGCTTTTGGTATCCATTTCTTTATTCAGATACTGCCCCCAACCCGGCAGCACCAAGGATGCCGCGCCACGGGTCAGACTCTTGTCCGAGTTGTCTTCTGCGGCATACGCGACACCGCTTACGGCCATGAACATGGCCACCACTACGGTCATGCTGATAATCTTCCTGAACATAATCCCCCCCTTTGTTAATTTTTATGACGCTCTAGTCCCAATACTTTTCGATTTCATCGGAAATGAAATTGGGGCAACCCTGGCTATCAGTAAGAAAAAGAAATTCAAAGCCAGGGTAGATTATCGACCATCCCCGGGTGAATTTTAATTATAAATCCCCTTATCGTCAAGGGAGGCCAGGCGGAGCCACCCCTCTCGTAGATTACCCGTTTGACACCCGGTCTCGAATTCGAGACCGGGTGTCAAAGATAGTTATTTGCTTGGTGTAAGCCCGAATGTGAAACCGGCCTTCACCTTGGTGATAAGCTCGGGGAGAACTTCCTGATAATCACGGACAATGCCGAAATCCGCATGGCGAAAGATCGCGGCCTGCGGATCCTGGTTGATGGCGATGATCTTGCCGGATTCTTTCATCCCCGCGAGGTGCTGGATGGCCCCAGAGATCGCGACGGCGATATAGATCTTCGGGCGAACTGTCTTTCCCGTCTGTCCGACCTGGCGCGCGTAGGGCGCGTAACCGTTGTCCACCGCGTGACGGCTTGCGCCCCAATCTGCGTTAACGCCTTGGTCTTGCAGAGCCTTTACAAGCTCTTTGATAAGTTTAAAATCGTCATGATCGCCGGCGGGCCGGCCCCCGGAAATAATGATGTCCGCTACAAAAAGGTTATCGCCACCGCCCGCTTCGCGTTTTACCTCAAGCACCTCGACCGCGAAATCACTGTCCCTGAACGTGGGCTTAAATTCCAGGACGGTCCCCTTCCGGCTTGGATCTTTGGGTAATATTTTAAAAGTTCCGGCACGAGCGGTCGCCATTTGCGGGCACCAGAACCCGATGATAGTCGCAAGCTTGCTTTCACCGTAAGTCGGACGGATGGACTCAAGACATGGGTACATGATCGCTTTTTTGATGCGGTGCACATACTCCCCAACTTTGAGGCTTGTGCAATCCGCGGTCACACCAGCACGCACACGGCTCGCGAGTCTTGGCGCAAGTTCACGGCCCGAGGTCGTTGCTCCGAAAAGCGCTATCTCGGGACGTTTATGTTCAATCCACTGCGCGATCACCGCCGCGACCGGCAAGATCCTGTATTCCTTGAGGCGGGGATCATCCACCAGCACGATCTCATCAGCACCATACGCGATGATCTCAGAAGCTACGTCCTTGATGTTATGTCCGGTCACAATCGCGGTCACCTGGGTCTCAAGCTGATCCGCCAGTTTCCGGGCAGGGCTCAGGATCTCAAGCGATGAACGCGCCGGTGTTTGGCCGTGCATTTCGATCCAGGTCAGAATGCCCCGCGCACCGTGACGGAAATCCACTCTCGGAAAATCCACATCGGCTTTGGCATTTTCCCCCGCCGCTCCCTTTTCATCGCCGGCGCCCGCATTTTCTCCGTGGCCTCCGCTGACCATGTCTTTGATCTTTTCGATTTCGAAAACAAGACCCTCCGCAAGATCCTTGGGTTCATGCCCTGAAATCATATTGACGGGAAGCCTGTCTTTTTGAATATCCACGACTTTTGACACAAGTGTCGGCGAACCGCTCAAACCTACAACGCTGGCATCCGCCCCGGTTTGATCTAGCGACCAAACCTCGGTTTTGGTATTTTTTGCGCGGATCGCACCCTTAAGGGACGGCCTGCGCGCTGGAGTCGCGGTCGGGGCAATTGAAATAAGACACGGAATAGGAACTTTGAGGACCTGGAAACCGCCTTCAATGATGCGACGGACCTTCAAATGGTCTTCTTTGAACTCCACCTTTTCCACGAAGGTTGCTTGAGGGATTCCGAGATTCTCAGCCGTCTGGGAAGGCACATGCGCCGTGTCCCCGTCCGTCGTTTGGCGTCCGGAGAAAATGATGAAGGGGTCTTTGCTGTCCTTGGAGAACCCGAGTTTTTTAAGAAGTGAGGAGATCGCATAGCCGGTGGCAAAGGTATCCGACCCACCAAGTTTCCTGTCCGAGAGCAGAACTGCACGGTCGTATCCCATGGCCATGGCCTTCTTAAGCGATTGCTCGAAGCTCGGAGGGCCCATCGAGACCACGATCAATTCTGCGTCCGGAACACACTTTTTGATCTCGAGCCCCTGTTCCAACCCAAACGTGCAATCCGCATTGATCGAGGACTTCGCCTTGGTGCGGTCCATCAGCCCGTCCGCGCCCATACGCATCTCGGTCGGAAGCGGCACTTGCTTCATAATTGCAATTACTTTTAAGGTCATATTGTTACCACAAATCCCTTTTACTCTTGTCTTCTGTTTCGCCACGCACCGTCTGGCGGAAGGTGTACGATGTACGGCGAAAACAACAATCGCCCGACACCGTAAGCCTTACTCCGTACGCCGCTTTTATAAATTCTCGTATTCCGGGCCATCGCCACCATACGGCACGGCCCATTCAATATTCCCAAATGGGTCTTTGATGTCGCAGGTCTTGCAATGCACGCAATTGGCCGGATGGAGATGCAGATCCTTTTTCCCGGTCTTCGGATCCGTCACGATCTCATAGACTTCCGCAGGACAAAAATATTGGCACGGCCCGCCGTATTTCGGGATACAAACATCCCGGCAAAGATTGAAGTCCAGCACCCGGAGATGGCATGGCTGCTCCTCGTCGTGTTTGGAGCCGGAAAAGAAAACATCGGTCACTTTGTCGAACGTCAGCTGTTTGTCAAAAACGAGCTCCTTCGCGAATTTCTTCGGGAATGTTTTTTTGACGTTCGCGAGTTTTTTATAACAGGCTGCATCCTCATGTGTTCTCATCTTCCCTGACAGTGTGATACCGCGACCTCCGGTCAGGATCTGGGTCGCAAAATAAAAAGCTCCGAGAATCATGCCGTGTCCAAACCCGGCGCGGAAGTTACGCGTCCGAGAAAGCGTTTTGCGTGCCGCGCTTTTCTTAAAAAGTTCTTCGTAAAGGCTAAGTTGTTTCGCCGAAAAATCATTTTTTCTTAGAGCTTCGAACGCGGACCTCGCAGCCAGCATCCCGGACTCGATCGCAAGATGAACGCCTTTCAGGCTTGGCATGCTGAGAAATCCGGCGGAATCCCCGACGATCATAACACCGTCATGATAAAGCTTAGGAAGCGAATAAAGACCGCCCTCCGGGATCGTCTTCGCGCCATACCGCAGGAGCTTGCCCTTTTCAAGGATCCTCGCAATGAAGGGATGTTTTTTATAGACCTGAAGTGCCGCATGGGAATCAAATGTCGGGTCCAGATAATCCAGTCCCGCCGCGATCCCGACCACGACTTGACGCCCGTTCAGGCCATAAACAAAACCACCGCCGAAATGATTGAAAGCGAAAGGAAACCCAAGCGTGTGCATGATCCGTCCGGCTTCAAAAGTTCCTTCCGGAAGGTCCCAAAGTTCTTTGACGCCTGTGGAATAGACTTGAGGATTGGAATTTTCATCCAGATTTAGTTTTCGGCAAAGCGCCTTGGTCAGACTGCCGCGGGGCCCTTCAGCCAGGATCGTGATCCTGGCGCGGATTTCGTTACCGGCCTGGAAATTATCCATCGGGTGCCCGTGCTTATCCACGCCGGTATCGATCGTCTTGGCACCAATGACGCGACCGTTCTCGTAGAGCATCTCCGAGACGCTGAACCCCGGGTAGACTTGCACACCCTTTTTCTCCGCGATCTCGGCCAGCCAACGGGTCATCTTCCCGAGAGAAGCCACGAAATTCCCGTGATTGCCCATAAAGGGCGGCGTGAAAGGTGCTTTTAGAGCAAATTTCGGGGTAAAAAAATAAACGCCTTCTTTTTTGACGGGAGATTCGAATGGAAAATCTTTTGGATCGATACCGGGGAGGAGTTCTTTCAGCATGGACGGATCGATCACGGCGCCGGAAAGCGTGTGGCTCCCGATGGAGCTTCCCTTTTCGAGGACCAAAATATGAGGTTTTTGGTCAGAGGCGGCTGTGAGATCCGCAAGATGAATGGCGGTCGCGAGGCCCGCGACACCGCCACCCACGATCAAAATGTCTGTTTCAACAATTTCGGATTTTAACATGTAGAAACACAATTTCTGATGAAGGAATATGAAAAGCGAAGCGGCATTTTAGCACAACTCTTCAGCAAAAGAGAGAGAGAAATGCTCCGCTGCGGGAAACGGGAACCTTCTAAAAAACGATCTTAAGGCTTGTCCCTAGGATATTAAGCGATGTCCATTTCGCGACGGCGTTCTTGGCGGAGTGACGCAGATAATAGATCGATCCGTAGACCGGCCCCCACCAGTGCACTTTAAATCCGGAAAAAAAACGGTCTTCGATCATCCCGTTGCGCTGGGTTTCAAAAAAGATCTCATTGGCGGT
>CAZPCF010000064.1:0-8909 GCA_964585045.1 uncultured bacterium | reverse complement strand
TTTCCGGATCCGTGATCTTCCCGTACACACCGTCTTTAGGAACGGTGTCTCCCTCTTTCACCGTAAATTCGGGTATCCCTGACACTCCCGCCGGAAGATCCAAAAGAACGGGATTGACCGCTTCTTTTCCGCTAAAAAAGGCGCTATCCGGTGATCCGATCTCCGGTATCGGGAGAACTTCAGGAGAGGCTTCCGGGACCAGCGAAGACCCCTTTTGTAAATCACCTCCGGCTGAAACTGCTTTCGCGACCGGGGGATGGCTCACAGGACTTGGGATCGCCGCAACAGGAACCGTTGAGGCGAGCACCGGGTTTACCTTCTTCGTCTCCGGAGGCGTTGGCCTTTCAGAGGTTGTTTTCGTTGGAATAGGTTTGTCAGACGCTACACCATCAAAAGAGATCTCTGTGCCGCCGGAAACGCCGTTTAGTAGAATCTGCATCACGGGGGATAAACCGGCAGGCTGATCTTGTGAAACAGGAGCCGGCAGTTGAGTGACACCCGACGGACCAGGACCAAGAACAAAAGCCTGGGATTGCACCAGAACGGGGTTGGGATTCTCAACTGCCGGCTTTGGGGGAAGGGTTGGATGAATCGCATTTCCCGCAGCCGAAATAGGACCTGCCAAAGCGGCATCCGAAACCGCCGTGCTCACAGCCTTTGCGACATTGGCAAGCATTACTTTCTTTGAAAATTGTTCTTTGGCACGCTCCAATGCAGAGGGATTCGTGATCATAGCTTTCAGACCTTCCGAATATTGCACAAGCTGAGCCCTTCTTCCGGCATCCGGAACATTCCTCAGGGCTTCTGACACAAAAGTATCAAAGGTATCAAACGCCGCTTCTTGTTCAGTTCCGATAGACTCGTTCGGAGTTTCTGCCTGGGAAACCGGCAAAACCCTGGCCTCTTCGAGCTTCTGTTGAAGATCCCCCGTGACCCTTTCAAGTTTTGAGATTTCGGAAAGAGCCTCCTCATAAGGATTCTCAAGACCCTTATCCGAATTATAGCCGTCAAGATGTGGAAGCTTCTTTTTGAGGTTTGCGATTTTCACCTCATTGTTCCGGATTTGATCCCGAATATCCTGAACCTGGAACGCGGAGAGAACACGCACCGAGGGATCGATCTGCCAAAGTCTTGCCCTGGTGTTTGTCAGTTCCAGTTCGGCGTCTCCGGCGGGATTTTCCAAACCTTTGTCGGAATTATATCCATCCAAAAACGGAATGGCCTTTTCAAGAGCAGCGATCCGGGCTTTCAATTGCCCTATTTCCTGCGCGATTTGTTCGGCAGTCGGTGGGGCCGGAGGAAAATATTTCTGCTGGATATCGCCCCGGATCTCATCGATCTTATCGGCAATGTCCCTTCGCGCGTCTTCATTCGCCCCCGCGTAATCGGATTCCAGCCTCAGAATCTTATGGTTAGCGTCTTCGATCGCCTTCAGGTCATCCCCCGAAAACCCTTGCGTGGGGAAAAGCTCCACATGCCCTCCGAACATCTTGACCACGCCATCCCAAAATCCGTGCCCTGTATCCGGTTGCCCTGGCCCCTTATTGCTTGTTGTGGAAAGCGACTTTTGAGATTTCTGTCGCGCCTTCAGTTCATCGAGAGTTTCTTTAGCAGCCTCCAATCTTTCGGATTCTTGCTGGAGTACGGTCAATTCAGTAAGCCGGCGGCCGATCTCCCGCTGCCGCGCCTGATCATTCAGGAGCCGGCTCAGATCAGATGCCGTGTGTTTACTGGATGCGAGTATCTGCCGGCGGAGACTCAGGAGGATGTCGGCTGCCGGGTCACCGTTCGTGATGCCCTGCTTGACCGTTTCGTTGACGACCACCGAAGCTTCGTGCCATCCCCCGCCGAGCGCGGTAGTCACGAAAGTCATGAGTTCGCGGTGTTTGGCTTTCTGCGTGTCCCGGACCGAATCCAGATCGGCCTCGATCGCGCTTAACGTGCGGACCTCAAGCTGTTCCGTAACCGCAGGAGCCAGCTTTGCTTGGCTTGCATCTAGTGCTCCTGCCGCAGCCTCAACCAGACCCGCTCCAATAGCTAACGGCCCGGAAACCGTTGTTGCTTTCATCGTAAGGGCGGCCTCTTTAACTATGACCTCCCGGACGAACAACTGCTGAGCCTGTCGCAGCGTCTCTTCCGAAACAATCGTCACTCGCAGTACTTCAGCAAAACGCTTAAGGTCTTTTTTATCGCTTCCCTCAGGCACCGTATTGAGAATCCGTGCCGTAAAACCGTCATACATTTCGTAAGCATGACCCAATGCAGTTCCAAGACTTCCTGATTCAAGCTCCACAGCCATATCATTCCCAGAGCTGAACCTTTTGGGATCCGTCTCTCCGTTACCGGCAAAAACACTTACGGCGAGAGAAATAAAAAATGCCGTAGCCAGAACAAAAATCTTAAAATTTGCCATAACGGGCTTGCGCTTACTTTGCGGATGGAAAATATTTCGAATTTCAGAACGCCGTGCTGCATTCATAGGCAGAGTGATCCGGAACTCCGTCCAGCCTTGACGGTCCGTCTTTTCTTCCTGCGAAGCAACCTCCCACCCTCCTCCCATCTCATGGATCTGCCGGAGGGTAAGCGGAAGGCCAATTCCATGGCCTCGTTCCTTAGTTGTAAATGAAGTCAGCTTCCGCACTTTTTCGAGATTTTTCGGAGAAATACCTTCGCCATTGTCGCGAATTGAGAGCGTGAAATTTTCGCCATGCCGGTGAACCGAAAGAAGGACCTGTCCTTGAGCATTCCTCTTTTTTCGCGCGCTGGTCGCCTCCATGGCGTTTTTGAGAAGATTCAGAACGATCTCGGAAAATTGGACTTCAAGAATCGTCGCCCAAATCTTAGCATCCCCGTAATCTCTGACGATCTCAACGTCTTTGTTGATTTTGCCGACGGCGACCGCCGTATCGAGCACATCGGAAACAGAGACTTTTTGAGGGACTTCTTGCGCCATTCCAATATGAATCGCGGCATAGAGACGGACATATCTGGCGTTCCTTTCAATCACCGCCAAGGCCTTCCGGAAGGTCTTTTCGTCTCCTGTTTCAATACCGTCTTCCGACCCCTTCAGTTTCGCCAGCTCCCGTTCGATGTTCTCGTCTTTGAATGCGTCCTGGATCATTTGCCCGACCACAAGAAGCTCTCCCCCGACATCCTTCGCGGGCTTTTTCTCCTTGATCATCTGTTGCACCATCTCGACTTTTTGGAATACCCCAGGCCACTTTTCAAAAAAACTCTGCGAGGATCCCCGAAGCATCTCGGAAAGGGTCTCCTCCCATCCCTGAATGGGAGCAAAATAATTCCGCAGTTGATGCGCGATCCTTCTCGCGTGAGAGATCGCGACTCTTTCCAGCTCCGGGAACTGTCCCGGATAAAAATTTTCCCGCAAACTTAGAAGGCGGACCAACTGGAAGAAATGCACGTACTCAAGCCTCCCTTCCGAGATGCGATGTTGGATGATGTCGTAAACGCTTTGTTTTCGCGCCGCGTAATCATCCGGACTCCATCCCATCACCTTATCCCGGTTGGGCACATCACCGTCAAACTCCAGGTGAAGTTTATCCAAATAACGCGGCGGCTCCTGGCGCAACCACCAGAGAGTGTTCAGAAGTGCAAGCAAGTTGAAGAATTTTTCACGTTCCGCCTGCTCACCCAGGCTCAGTCGTATTTCCGAGCGGGAAACTGTTGCCTGTTCTGCGGGAACAACTCGGGAAGCCCCCGAAAGAGCTCCGGGCTCGGTTTCTTTTGCCAAAATTGCCCGCGAGATCTTTTCAATCATTCTCAAAACCACCCAGGTGAAAGCGATATCCCCGGCAAGAACGACGGACTCTGAAAGATAGGGACTCCAAAGCTTGTTGACGACCATCGCCACGACCTCCACTGGGAGGAACCAGAGGATCAATTTGTTGCGGCTCTCACCAAAGTAAGGCCTTGCTTGGAACGCCTTTAAAGATTCATAGCGGTATGCTTCCTTGTAATTCCTGGTGAAAAATGTCCAGAGTATCAGGGGATAGAAGATAAAATAATTCAACATTCCGTCCACTGCCGTTTTGAGGACGATCTCGGCCCAAGGGTTCATCCACGGAGAAAGATCGATCTTGCCGATCGCCGCGAAATAAACGGTAAAAAAAGCTGCAAACGCTGCAGCGGGCAAGGCGGAATCTTGGACATCTATCCAGTAATGATTCGAGGTGAGCGCCTTCAACCCGCGATGAAGATGATCCTGCATCCACACGCAGTAAGCTGCGATGAGGCCGGCCCAAGAGATATTCAAACCAAGCGAGAGCCAAAAGGCATGCTGGGATGTTCCCCCGAGATACGGTTTAAGGAGTAAGCTCTGGCCTGTCATCGCCGCCAAAAGCCCTGCTGTCCCCACAAGGGCCGCTAGCGCTTGCGGTGAACCCTTCCCCGCCCGGAGTTCCGATCGGCCACCCCCGACATTCCGCCACGAAAGTTCCCCAAGAAGCCCCGCGATCACTTCAAGCCGCAAGACTGAGTTATTGATCTCCGTATGCGCGGCGATAATTTTCGACTCATATTCCCACGCTTCGGAAATAAATTCCGCCAACTTGTCTTCAGTCACAAGCCGGCGGCCTGCCACCTGGGCTTTACGCGCACGTTCTATATCCGCATTAAGGCGCTGGAGTTCAGCTGTCTGGAGTTTGATCTTTTTCTGATTTGCTTCGATCTGGTAAACAAGGCGACTGATCTCGTCCTCGATCCCTCTTTGGACACCTGTAAGCACGGTTTCGGTGATCTCTACTTCCCGGGCAGCCACCCGCTCATCAACGCGGGTCGCGGAACCACCCGTCACTCCCACTCCCGCTGCGGCGCTGTTCTTGGCCTGGTAGCGGCGGTTCACATCCTCATTGATCTTGCCCGGATTAAAATCCGCATTGTTTTTATTGTCGATGTGTCCGAGCCCTCCCACCGAAAAACTAAATCGGTTCTTGGCATGCTCAAACTCCCGTGTTACGACGGCCACTTCGCGCCCTTTATAGGCCGCAGCAAGTCCGCGGTTAGGCGGAAGTTTTGCACCTGCTTTCCGGGTCGCGTCTTCACGCAGTTGGCCGATCACCGCGGCGCTCGCTTCAAATCCGGCTAGCCTTTCCGTGTCGGCAAATCCAATCGAAAATTCCATCGGCCCGGATGCTCCGGGCACATAAAGGTTCAACAGCTCCGCTCCCTTTGTTTTCAGGAGGGACCGGTATTCGTCAGCCCGCAAGCGCCAACGGGTCTGCATTCCCCGGATCTTTATTATTTCAAGCTCGGAGGTCTCTTTCCGCTCTTGTGCGACTTTTAAAGTCTTATCGAGGGCCTGCGCGGCATGTTCTGCGATTTCAATCTGTCGCTGAAGCTTCCGGATCTCCAGCGCGATCGTTACATAGTGTTCGTAGCGTTCGCCGATCACCCGCTGGTGATTGAGCACCGCGATCTCCGCGACCTTTTCCGCAAGTGCCCTGGCAAGCAGCGGCTCCCCGCGAAGAACGCTTCCGAGCGAAGATGCCAGATCAAACGCAAGGCTCGTAATGCTTCCGACTCCGAGACCGGCCGCGCCCCCTTCGACCACGTGTGGGATCATCCCTTTGACGCCGACGCTAAAGACCGGCTTCCCGTCAACCCAGGCTACATTCGAAAAAACCGCCCAACTCCCCTTCAGCCGGTCCTTCTCGATCTCCCGGATCGCGATCCCGATCTCTGCTTTTTTTACCTGAGGGTCATTTTCCAGGACCCTCTGTAAAAGGGACTGTGATTCGACCCGGATCACTGCGGGCACAACAACCGGTGGATGAGGCAGAGCAAATCCTTCCGCCTGGCTGATCGCCGCTTTAAGATCATCGTGCCGGAGCGTTGCACATCCGCTCAACAGGCCGGCCGTCGCCATAGCAAATATCAAACCCGCAAAACGCGTCCGGGCAGCTCCCTTGTTCTCCTGTAGTCGGACTTCAGCACGGTTCGTAACGGAATCTGCCCCGGAGATCTTACTCTCTGCTATGCCTCCGGCTTCAGCCCGCATCCTTGCGGGGAGGTTTGCATGGGATCTTGTTTTACCATGCCTAGCCATAAGGCTTGCCTCACCGCTCCGAAGTGCCACGAACGCGTCACGCCCCATAAGTTCTGCAGCCATCACATCCGGCATAATAGAGCCTTGAGGCGTCGCCAAGGTGTCGGTTGCCCCGTAGTGCCCCGAGAGCAATCTTTCATAGCGACCGGTATCGGGTTCGTCCTTGAATGACGGTTGAATGCTCGCGAACGGAAGTCCCTCTGAGCGAAACCAGTTCTCGATCCCTTCCGCGTGATAACCCCCTGTGACCAAGGCGATAAAAAACGGCCTGTCGGGAAAAACCTGCGCCTTATTAAGACTAGTTTTTACTTGTTCCGTGAAGACGTTGTCACGTTTTTGAGCGGCCATGTAGAATTGTTTGACCAGATCCGCCCCGCGGATCACATTTTTTTCCTGAAGATCGCATCCTTGTGAGATCTTGGAAAACTGCCGGACCTTTTGTTCAATATCCAGAGCCAGAAACCGCTTGGACTCCGACCGGTCCAGATCAAGTCTGAAAGCACGTTTGAGGAGGAAGAAATCCCTATAGGCGGAAATGATCCCCCTCATCTTTCCTTTCGAAAAGAGTTTGTCAAAAATGGCATCCTCCAGTCGTTCCACCTCCGCAAGCAAACCTTCCGGTTCGATCTCAGAGCGGAAGATCCTGAAGGCAAGATAACGAACTAGGTTAGGATACTGCTGTAAGAGGACACCCTCCCGGCGGCAGGCTTCAACAAGAATTTCTACATATTTCCTAAAGTCGGGTGTTTCACGGATGATGGCAGTCTGACTGTCGATGGTCGCCGACAGCAGAGTCACGGCCTGCTGGAGTGCGGGATCCCGCTTGCGCTCCAAGGCTTTGGAAACTTCCCGGAATTCCTTTTGCGCCGCCTGCGAACGGATCTGGTCTTGCAGCAGATCCAAATGACAGAACCGGACCAGGTTGGGCCAGGCAACCTGCGCGCGATAATCTTGAAGATCGAGTCCCAGGAATTTTTCAGCGCTCCGGATCAGGAATGGAAGATACCGGCCCCATGGCAATTCCCTTTGACGCTGCATCTTCCATTCCTTGAGGAACACGAATACGTCCATCTGGAGAATATTCTTGAACGTGTTCATCATCAGAACTTCAACCGTATTAAAAAACTTCTCCGTCCCCGGCCGGGCCGCCGCAACACGCCTAAAGATCTGTAGGTGGTCAAAATACGCTTTGGGATTTTCCAAACCGCAAGAAGAGGCGCCCCTTCGAGAGGCAATAAAATATGCAGCTCCGTTCAACAACCCCGAATCGAAGAGATCGTTCTTATACGCCGCATTCTTCTGAGGATCCTCAAACGCATCCAGACGTTCGGGCGTAAGAGGGCCCGCGGCGCCTTCGACCAAGACAAGATCCAGCTGTTTTCTCTCGTAAAGTCGCGTGAGGATGCGCGCAATATTCTTCTGGGCTTCCGCCGATGCATGAGCATCTTTAATATGGAAGAAGAAGACCGACTGATTCCCGGACAGGGGTTTGAAAAGGCCGTCGAATCTACCAAATTCGGCGGGAATTTTTAAAAAAGCCTCTGAAGATCTTGCCGAGACAGAAATTGGAAATTCTTGGGCGAAAATCTCGGCGGGATTTACAAAAAAGAGATCGGAGGAAATGAACGCTTGAAGCGTCAGAGCGGCTATCAATTTTAAGAATTTTTTTGATGCACGGTGATCTCGCTTCATAATCGTCATAGAGTTCCCTGAGAATGCTTTCTAAAAACTTTTGAAGCACTTCAAAACCTGTCGGGAGTGTAGCTAAAATATGTAATTCCCTCATGAGGACTATGTAATAAAGCAGTAAAGCTGCGGGGGAATTTGTCTCGACATAAAAGAGCAGTCCTTCGCTCACACCTTGGCGTTAGGGCTTTCATGTAAAGAGTGTGTAAAAATAAGCCGGAAAAAGAGTAAAGCCTTTTTCTGACGGACCTCCTGTGGTAAGATTTCGCATCCGAAGACCTTATGGCAAACGAAACGATCCTCCTCATCGAAGACGAAAAGAACATCCGCGAGCTCGTGAAATACAATCTTGAGCAAGAAGGATTTCGCGTCCTTACGGAAGCCAAAGGCAGCACGGGCCTTGAAACAGCGCTTAGGGAGAGGCCAGCGCTTGTGGTCCTGGACCTCATGCTTCCGGAAATGAACGGCCTTGAGATCTGCAAAACCCTCAAGCGGAACGAGAAGACGCACCTCATCCCCATCATCATGCTTACCGCCAAAGGTACGGAATCGGATAAAGTCGTCGGCCTTGAGCTCGGCGCGGATGATTACATCACCAAACCCTTCAGCCCCCGGGAATTTGTGGCCCGCGTCAAAGCCGTATTGCGCCGCTCGAGAGAAAAAGCCCCCGAAGAGATCTTGCGGTCCGGAACGATCGAACTGGACATCACAAAACATGAATTGCGTTTAAAAGGAAGGTCCGTCGAGATCACGGCCAAGGAATTCGAGCTTTTGCGCGTGCTGATGAGTTCCCGGGGGCGGGTCTTGACGCGCGAAGTCCTTTTATCGAAAGTTTGGGGTTATGAGAATTCCGTGAATATCGAAACGCGCACCGTGGACATGCATATCGGACAATTACGAAAAAAGATCGGAAAGGAAGCGGAGCGGATCGTCACGGTCAAAAGCGTCGGCTACCGTTTCGACGAAGAGTAATATGGGACTTCCCAAGATCAGTTTCGCTAAACGCCTCCTGGTGCTGTACGGCTTCATCTTCATTCTCGTTCTGCTTGTTACCGACTGGACGCTTTCCCACGTCCTTCAAAAACGCGACCTCCAGCAGCTTCAAAGTTCTCTGGTGCGCCAATCGGTCCTGATCCGTGAGATCGCAACGCCCCTTTTA
>CAZPCF010000063.1:0-8914 GCA_964585045.1 uncultured bacterium | reverse complement strand
CTTCGGGCTCTCCCTGAATGGCCAGATCGAGAAAAGGGTAAGGCTTCATGGCCTCTCCTTCCAGAAGCGTAAAAAAAACACCAAAAGCCAAAAGCCTGACCTTGGGAAACTCATCTTTGATCTTTTTGGCAACGGCCATATCCTCGTCGATGGAAGGAAAACCGGTGTTGATCACCACAAGGTCAGCTTCAAACGACCGGATATCCTCGAAAAGGTCATGCATGCCCAGGTCTTCCACATTGCCGTCCAGAAGGCAGACAGGGCCTTTTTCCCGGGCCAAATTGGCAAGCACCGCCAAGGTGATGGGCGGCCAGATCGTGGCCCAGGAAGAAGCTTTTTGCATACAGCGCCCCTCACGGATGTAAGGATCGCTCTTATCGATCGTTGGGTTCAGTAGGTATGTTTTCATGGTCAATTAAAGTTTTTGGAGTATACAGGAAGGCTTAGCCCTGGTCAATCAGCTTACCTTTTCAGGCAAGCTAAACACAGTTTATGATAGGGTTTGTAGCATAATTCCAGATAGTGCTTCCCCGCTTGTGGGATCCAGACAGCCTGGAATAGCCCGTACGCCGAAAGAATTGGGGTTTTTTGGCCGTTGATCCTCGCTTCCCAACCCGGGTACATCGTGCTCGCAAGAACAAAAAAACCGGGGCCGGTCGTCTCCACGGACCAGATCTCCCGATCAGACTCTGGGTTGTCCCGGACAAGACGGGTCGCCCGGGAATCCTTGCTTAGACGGATATTGTGAAGCTTGGCCTGTTCACTATTTTCCAACAAAAGGACCTTCCGCGGATCAAATCCCGGCGCCATGAGCATTTTTTTCAAATTCACCCAATCGGTAAATACGATCGCTGAAGAAATAAAATATCCTCGTGCGTGATCGGCTATGTTCCGATAAAGGTAAACGCCGGGGGCGGGGTCTTTGAACAAAAGCTCAAGATCCGGATGCCGGATCTCCCGGGTTGACAGGATGTGAGAGACGTCGAGCGCGTTCATAAGCGGAAGCCGTTCAAGGACAAAAGAAATTTCAGGCTCCTGCATCCGGTTCGAGTCATTGATATTCCCGAACTGTCCGAGGGTCTCGAAATAACGGCTCATAATGAGCGGCGAATATCCCCCGATATCTTCGATCCCATAGATCATGTTCACCGACGGGATCAGAGGGAGGCTTTCACTCTCTTTCCGGTAACCGTAGATCCGCCCCACCTTACCCGCCGCTTTTTCCGCTAACAAGATTTTTACGAACCCATTCGGCCTAAGAACGTTTTGATACGTGTCAAAATCTCTTTTAATATCAGCCCCGGCGAACACGTAAAAATCCACGAGCAGGACCGTAACCGCAAACACCAAAAACAGAACTGCACCTATCGACCGGGTCAAAACCCGCCGCAGAAGCAAAACCCAGACGCAGCTAACCCCGATCAAAGTGATCGCCCAAATTTGCCAGGGATCGCTGATCGACAAACTATCCCGAACTGAATTTACAATTCCGGCGATCGCATCCAGATAGGAATCGAGCGTGCGGGGATGTCCGCTTTTTCCGTAAATGAAATGCGTGACCACCCATTTCCCTGCGTCCAGAGCGACGGAACGGCCCGCCGTAACAAAAAAATAAACGATCCCCCAGATCGCAAGTATCATCGCTACGAACCCCAGATAAACCCGATTCAGCGACCAAAGCCGCTCCTTAGCTTTGACCAATTCTTCATTCCAAACATGCACGCCCAATCCGGATAAAACGGCCATACTGAAACAAAAAAAGATCAGGAATTTGGCTGGAACCCTGAACGAATAAAAGTGACTCAGTTTGATCACTGCAATATAGAGCGGGCTCCAGCCACCGAGGGCCAAAAGCAGCGACATAAGACCAATCGTCACCCACAGCCAAAGCACCTGACGAAGTATTTTGTTTGTCGCAAAAAAAGCCGCTAAAGAAAAATAAATTGCAAAGATTCCCGAGTAAATACAATTCCCACGGAAGATCCCCTGGAGCTTGGGGAAAATGATGGTCAACAATGCGAGCGGTGACAGAGATCCCACATAAGCGTAGTCCTCCGAAAGATTGATACGATTGGAAAACGATGCCAATTCCGAGGTCAAAAGCAGCTGGGGCAAGGAGATTGCAAGCGCGCCCAAACCTGCGAGCACCATCCCCA
The DNA here is from genome assembly GCA_964585045.1 of uncultured bacterium. GTDB lineage: Bacteria > Omnitrophota > Omnitrophia > Omnitrophales > Aquincolibacteriaceae > Aquincolibacterium. Next base: position 6,758 of record CAZPCF010000063.1, on the reverse strand, counting down.
AGCAGGCCTTGAGACGCTGGCTCCGCCTCATTGAGGATTCGTTGAATGCGAAGACGCGGAGAAGGAAATAAACCGCGCAGATCAACAACATAAATGCCGCAACCTGTAAATAGCCGGCGAGGATGGCAAGCGACATGAAGAAAGCGGCAAGCAGGACATACCGCTTTTGAAGTGAACCCCGGAATCCTTCAAATGCCCACAGAACCCAAGGGAACCAGGACAGCGTTTTCAGGGAAGTAATGTTGTAATAGGCACCGCCATATCCGGTTCCAAATAGAAAAACCACGCCCGCAACAAAGGCCCCGATCGGCGAGAACCCCATCCGGCGGCAATACACATAAATCCCTACCCCGGAGATAAAGAAATGGACAACATTCATGTAAGAATACGCCCGCTGCACCGGAAGAACCGCGTAAAGCAGGAGGTTCGGAAGATAAAAAAGCCCCATTTGGCTTTCCGCCACGATGGGAAATCCGCATTGGATCAATGGCGTCCAGAATGGCCAAGTCCCTTGTTTGAGCGATTGCGCCATCATGAACGCCCAGGGATAATGCTGCTCCCAATGATCTCCCATAAGAGAGGCTTGTTTGGCAACCACCAGGGCGGGATAGAAGATCGCGAGCAGGCCCGCGAAAATCAGAATGTTTAAAAGATCCGTCTTTATGAGTTTCATGTTTATCCCTTGAAATTTGACGTCATTCTACGATATTATGCGCGCAAATCCTAGGGCGACCTCGGGGTATTTCATGCCGCACGGTTTCCAAGATCAGTCATAACGAATGGATGGTCACTCAAGTATGAATTTCCTTCTACGGATGTACCGGATCCTCGTCCAATTCCTCTGCGTCCCCATTTTCGTGAGTGATTTCTTTTGCTCAAGAACGGGGCATGAGTACGGTGTTACGTTCTGGACCAAGCTGAAGCTGTTCTTCAAAATGATGCGCAATAACAGCCGCATTCTTTCGGGCTCCAGTTTCATCGAACACATCATCATGGCGACAACCATTCTTGATATCCCTAAAGATATCCCGGGATGCGTGGTCGAGTGCGGGACCTACAAAGGTATCAGCGCAACAAACATTTCGCTTATTTGCAGTTTGGTCGGCCGGCGCTTTAAGGTCTTCGATTCTTTTGAAGGGCTTCCGGAACCCACCGCTCAGGACGCCGCCCACGCGATCCTTGATGCCCAAGAGGTCCATACATACGAAAAAGGATGGTGGGCCGGCTCCCTCGAGGAAGTCCGGTCCAACATTACACGCTATGGAAATATTAACGTCTGCGATTTCTATAAAGGTTTTTTTGACAAGACCCTTCCCAACTTCAAAGAACCCTGCGTCCAGGTTTTTGTGGATGTCGATTATGTTTCTTCTCTTGAAACCTGTCTCATCCATTTGTGGCCCCTCTTGCGCGACGGTGGATATCTTTACACGCATGAGGCGCAGCACGCCGAGATCTCAAAACTCATGTATTCCGAAAGTTGGTGGCATCAACACTTAAAAACCGAACCGCCGGGGCTTGTCGGAGCAGGCACAGGATTGGGGTTGAAGATCCTGACGAATCCTCACTTCACGAGTTCGCTGGGCTATGCAGTTAAAAATCCTCAGCTTTCGAGTTTCCAGAAATTCGATCAGGTTGGTGGGCTCAAACTCGATCTTTTAGCAACCGGAAAACTCACCAAACCAGGAGCTATGTTCGAGGGTGGAAAAAGCTGATATCTATCCGACCATCAGCTCAAGTCGCGGAATCTTCTTTTCGCGATCATAGGTTCCGCGATAATACCCTCGGCCTGGGTAGGCAACAATGAGCTCCCTATTTCTCTCGCCAAGATCATGTGCGTACAGGATCCGACCATTGAGGAAAGGGCTGTTGCGAACCGCATCTTCCTCGGACATCACGAGCTTATCACCAAGAAATCCGTGGATGAACACGATGGCGAGCGCCTGGATGGTCTTTTCGGCCAAATCGTAAAGAGCTTTGCGTTGGCGGCTTGACTCCGCTACAAGATCGGCCTGCTTCACAAAGAGCACGCCGGACGATGTTATCGACGCGATCACGAATACCAAAAGAAACTTTCGAACCCGCTGGGAACCTCTTCGCCAACGGCACACGACCCAATCTGCAACCGCGATGCACAAAAACGGCATCCCCTCCCAATAGTATCGGGGACCATATTGGTTCCCACCCCAGGAATAGTAGAAAAAGTAAGCGATGGCGATAAATACCATTGTGAGGCAAAAGAGGGTTTGGATCGAATCCTCACCATTCGCATTCATACTCCCTTTGAGTTCGTCATTCTGAGTGCTGCCAGATTTCGGGCTGTCAAAGAATCCAAAAGCAAGATCCTTCCCTCCGATCTTGCTTTCGCAAGAAAGCACGGAGGTCAGGATGACGAAAGCTGGTCTCAGCATTTGGAACACAATCACAAGATACACGCCCACCACCGCCGGAGCAAACCAGTCCATGAGAAAAAACACGCGCGCGATGAGATAAAAAAAAGCGTCCACGGGCGTGTAATCTTTGCGAAAGCCCAGACGCTCCCAAGATTTATCGTGTTTATTCGGCGCCCGAAAGGCCTTTCCCGTCACGAGATAGTTCTGGTAGAGGATCAAGATCATGAAAGCAGCGATGATGCCGGCCGCGATCCAATCGCTTTTGCGAAGCTGGGGTCGTTTGAAAGCAACAAAGGGGCTCGGCAACTTTATTCTCAAGAAGGTAACCTGTCCCCATCCTTTCCAACCAAAGAAGATCGGGAGGTAATGATAAAGAAGAAAGGGACCGGCCACGACGGCCATGGTGAGGTAGCGGGTCATGAGGCCGTAACCTATTGCAAACGCACAAAGGGATGCCCAGAAAATCTCGGCTTTTTCGGAAGACTTCCCTTTCGTCATCCTGAGCGCAGCGAAGGATCCCTCGGGAGATTCTTCGCCCTCTGTGGGGCTCAGAATGACGGCTTGATGCGACTCGGCGCTACGCTGGTTGGCAAGCTCTCTCGCCTCCCGCCACCTAAGGAACGCATAGAGGAACACGCTGATACAGAGAAGGCACGTCGCGTGGGAAAAATACGAAGCGGCGGTAAACATGAAGAAAGGACTTAAGACCATGACGGTCAGACCAACGACTGTCGACAAACGACTAAATAATTTTGAACCTGCGAGATAAAAGAAAAAGACAGCGAGAGCAGACATGACCGGATTGAGCCAGTCGACGATGTTAAACTGAAGACCGAGCGCCCAGATGAGCGGCCAGCCGGGAGGATAAACGCTGAACCATTTTCCGTCCCGCATGCCGACGTGAACGACCTTGAAGAAATCAGCCATCGGCGGGGTATCGACGTAGAGCTTCCCCTTCCGCAAACACTCTGCGAGGAAGTAACAGGAATGCTCATCCGCGGAACTTAGGAACGAATGAAGAATGTGTTGATTGACCCAATAAAGGACGAAAACCAATGTGACTAGAGACAGGAGACCAACTATAGACCCTAGACCATAGACAATAGACTGAAGACTAAAGTATTTTCCAGTCATCCTGAGTGCGGCGAAGGATCTCGATTGAGATTCTTCGGGCTTCGCCCTCAGAATGATGCCTCGTTCTATAAACCTGGGAACAAGATCGGGCAAAAGATAAGCGCCGAGAAGAGAGACGAGCAGGGTGACGCCAAGGAGCACCATCGAATCGGACGTTACGAAAAGATTCCGGCCCCAGACTTGCCGGACGTACGGCGACCAAAACGGAGCGAAACCAAAAAAACCGCCCGCCAATAAAATCAGAACTTGCTTAACTTGGGATGACAGATTCAAATCACGTACCCTTTTGATTGAAATATTCCATAATCGCCCTGGCCGCCAGGGCATGCCCTTTAGGCGTCCAATGCCAATCGTTCTTGATGTAATAGGTGTCAAGACCGTCCTTTGCGACGGCATCGTTAAAAGCAGGCTTCAGGTTGATAAGACCGACCTTCTCACGGTCCGCAAAACGCAGGATCGATCTTTCGAGTGATGTTTTACGAGCGCTTTGCGCCCAATCCTGCGGCGGCATCAGTAACAGAACCGGGGTTGCCCCATCTTGACGAACTTCCCGGATCAACGCGGCCAGGATCGCCCGCCCAACCAGCCATTCTTCCGTGTAATTCGGATCGATCAAACGCATATTTTTTGCCAGCTTGATAAGAGGTTTTTTTGCCAAACGGTACAAAACACTCTTACTAAGGATCTTTTGAAGCCTGTTTTGTTCCAAGAGCGGCGGGAATTGGTCCTGATTCAGTGAAAAAGGTGGCGGCACCGGGACATTATGGAGGACAAGCCCCCCTTTTGGTGAAAGCGAAAAATAAGGCTTCACGTGGCCCGAATCCGCGAAAGAGCGGGTGCATCGCCAGAAATCTTCGGGGAAGATCCCGATCAAGACGATATCGGGCTGAAACTTGCGGACGACCTCCCGATAACTCAGATAGATCTGATCGATCCCATAGCCGGGCACGGCGAGATTCAGGGTCTCGAGGGTCCCGTCCTTTGACTCAAGAAGCGACGGAAACGCATCGCCATCCTGCACGCCAAATCCGAACGGGAAACTATCCCCTAGAACTGCGATCCGAATGGTGCCCTCGGGTTTTTCTATCGCGTATTCGCGCACTCCCCGAAAGCCAGCAGAATTTGTATGGACGATGATCTGCGGAAAATTTGCAGATTCCAAAAGAGCCGTTTTGTTCTTTTGGGGATACCACCCCAGGACGGGATGATGTTCGACCCAGACATTTTCCGGAACATTCACCCAGCCTGTCCTTGGCTTTTCCTGGAACTTGACCCGATCCACGCCGATGAACCGAAGAGTCGCCTCTGCAACAGCTAGGGTCAACAGCAGCGAAATTAACATTAAAATGATATTTTTTTTCATATGCTTTAAAGAAAATCCGGTTAGAAAAAAGTCTCAGGGGACAGGCATTCAATGACTGCCTGTCCCCTGAGAACGAATTGCCGCATAGGTTAGCAGAAAACCCCCAGGTCGGCAATTGACATTACCCCCAAAAAACATTAATCTTGCGTTCATGAATACCGTTCCGTTCATCAGTTTCATTACCCCCGTTTATAACGAGGAAGAGAATATCGCGCGGATGCTTGCGAACCTCATCTCTGTCCTCAAAGCCCATCCGGAATGGAACTGGGAAGTGATCCTGATCGAGGACGGGAGCCGGGACAAGACACGCGAAGTCCTCCGGGCCGAGGTCCTGAAATATCCGAATACCCAGCTGATCATCCACGAAAAAAACCAGGGATACACCCAATCGCTGAAGGACGGCCTCAAAGCCGCACGGGGACAATATCTCATGTACATCGGAGCCGACGAAGAGTTCGACTCCTCAGAGATCCCGGCTTTTGTGGAGATCCTTCGCAAAGGCGAGACCGACGTGCTTTTGGGAGTGCGCTGGCAGCGGAACGCCTATCAACTTTTCCGGTTCTTTCTCTCCGTGATCTATATCTTTATGCTGAACTATCTTTTCAAGATCCGCATCAACGACTACAACTGGTCGCAGGCCTGGAACCGGAAAGTCCTCGACCGGATCGATCTGACCTCCAAGTCGCTTTTTGTCCTGCCCGAGATCATCGTGAAGGCCCACGATCTCGGATTCCGCATCAAAGAGATCCCATCCAACCACCGCGGCCGGCAGTGGGGAAAATCCTCGGTCAACATGAAGATCATGGGATACGCGCTTTGGGAAGGCCTGATGTTCTGGTGGCACCGGCGGTCGAAGAATTATAAAGCCGGAAAAGATTAAAGCAGTAGGTAGTAGGTGGTAGGTAGTAAGTAGTAGACGGTAAGCCTGCCGGCAGGCAGGTAGTAGGTTGAGAAGCCCATCAGAAAATCAAACCTTCTTGATCGCCGCCTTAAGCGAGTTTGCCCACAAGGGCGGTCAATGCATCCCAGGTCCTGGTTAAATCGAATTTTTCGAAATCCCGACCCCGAAGCACGGGGCGCAGCTCGGCGCTGACCTGGCGGACAAGTTCTTCGCGTTTTTCTTTTGAAAGACTCATGGGGCCCGTTCCCGGCACTGCTATTTTCCTTCGAACCAACGCAAGAAACTCTTCGTTTTCCAAAACCACTTTTTTGTTCCGGATCGCATAATCCAGGTCAAAGAAATCCCGGATGGCCGGTTCCAGACGGGCCAATGCCGCCCGAATTTTTTCAGCCCACGCTTCCTGTTCATGGATCACCCCGATCGGGAACGGAGGCAACACATCCTTGCCTGAAAATGGATCTTTTAGAAGGGTCATCGCGAGCCGCCTTTCAAAAGGCAACATCAGAGGTTCCCGAACGCCGATCTCCAATTTAACAGTTTCCTCGCGGCCGCTTATCACGGAGACATAACCGACCGATGCTACATATTGGGTCGACACATTACGTCCTGTAAGGGCTTCCACAATACGAACCCCGGGAATATTCTCCGGAAGACCGGCCACGGATCTCTTCAAGGGATCGATTTTCTTCCAGCGGCTGGTTCGCGTATCACCGGGTACGGTGGAAATACAAAAATCCAGATCTTCGCTTAAGCGATAAAAATCAGAGAAGACCTTGCTGATACATGTGCCGCCTTTAAAGATCAGGCTGTCCTTTTCCGCATTCAGGCCTTTCAAAAGAAGGGAACAATAATAATCTTTTTCAACAAGCCGCGCGTCAAAGCCCGTCCTCTCCGCGGTCGTGCGGACCATAAGCAAAAGAGTTTCGGGATCTATTTTGGAAATTTTAGGATTCATTGATCGTGATCCCCC
>CAZPCF010000062.1:8863-9081 GCA_964585045.1 uncultured bacterium | reverse complement strand
TTCGGCGCTTGGGATCCCGGTCAGCACGACGCACACGATCACGGGGGCCATCATGGGCGTTGGGTCCCTGAAACGCATGAGCGCGGTGCGTTGGGGGGTTGCGGGGAATATCGTGTGGGCCTGGATCATCACGATCCCGTGCGCCGCCGCGATCTCGGCTATCTCTTACGCTTTGGCAAAAGCATTTTTCCCCGCGTAGGTCAAAATTAAAAAAGGGG